>NZ_JAMYSA010000095.1:0-23066 GCF_040321735.1 Mesorhizobium sp. M0293 | reverse complement strand
CGGCCGATGAATTGACGGCCGACGAGGTGCTGCGAACCTATCGGCTGCGCTGGCAGGTCGAACTCGCCTTCAAGCGGCTCAAGAGCGGAATGGGCATCCACAAGCTTCCCGCGCGAGACGAGCGGCTCGCCCGAAGCTGGCTGACGGCCCACCTGATCCTGGCGCTGATAATCGACGAGGCCGTCACAGACGTTCTCGACTCTCCCCCCTGTGAAGGCGAAACCACGCAGGGCGCAATCGCTGTCCCTATGGAGGCTGCATAGCCTCCTGCGTCCTGCGATCCTCAACGCCATGCTGAGGGTAATGCGGCAGGGAGAAATCGTCACGCGCTTCACCGAAATCATTCGCCACGTCTGCGATCCGCCCAGACGGCGCAAAAGCCAATCCGCAGCAGCATGGATCGCCGGCATAGCGTAAAGTTAGCGCCTATGGGGTGCTGTCCCTCCAACATCAGGTTGGCTGGCCTGATCCTAAGCGGCTTCCGCCAGGCACTTGGCGCACGTCCCGCGAAATTCGATCACGGCTTTCTTGGCGGCGAAACCAGTGGAGCGCACCCATTCGTCCAACCGGTGGCCGACATCGTGGTCGGACATTTCGGTCACTTGCCCGCATGTGTCGCAGATGGCGAAGGCGGTCATCGAATGGCTGTGGTCGTGCGGCTCGGCGCAGGCGACGAAGGAGTTGATGCTTTCGAGCCGATGCACGAAGCCGGACTTCACCAGCGTGTCGAGCGCCCGATAGACCTGCAGCGGCGCGCGGAAACCGCGTTCGCGCAATTGATCTAGCAAAGTATAGGCGCTGAGCGGCCCGCTGGCGGCCTCAAGCTTCTCGAGCACGCACAGCTGGTTCTTCGTCAGCACATCCCTTGCCGCCATGGTCCTGATCCAACTCGTCTTGCGTCGCTCGCGCTTCATTTCCGTGCGCAAACAATCCCTGTCCCACCCAGATAGCGACGAACAGGCATTTTTGCTACTGTTTCCAACATCCCTGCCCGGAAGGCTGTCGAGAACCGGCTATTGTCGATCCGGAGTGGGTAGCAGGCAGGTTGCTCTCCGATGCAACATTCAAAATACTGACAAAATCTCCGGCAAGAATTGCCGCGCTTGGAAATTCGATCGGGCTTGGGGAAGCAATCATGATCAAATTGACGCGGCGGACGCTGCTGGTCGGCACGTCCGCGCTGACGATGGCCGGCATGGTGTCGTTCCGGACCATGGCCGCATCGCGCACCTACCATGCGTTGCTGGTCGCCTGTACCGAATATCCCAACCTGCCGCAGAGGAACTGGCTGATCGGGCCGAAGAACGATGCCGGCCTCGTCCACGAATATCTCCTGAAGAATGTGCCCGATCCGGTACGGTTCGCGCCGGAGAACATCACGCTGCTCGCCAAGGATGTCCCCGGCGCCAGTGGCTTGCCGACCCATGCGGCGATCAAGACCGCACTGGCCGACCTTGCCGCCAAGGTGCAGCGTGACGATTTCGTCTATCTGCACCTGTCCGGTCACGGCGCCCAGCAGCCGCAGATAGTCAAGGGCGACGAGACCGACGGGCTCGACGAGATCTTCCTGCCCGTCGACATCGACAAATGGATCCACCGCGACGCCGGCGTGCCGAACGCGCTGATCGACAACGAAATCGGCGCAGCACTCGACGCCATCCGCGACAAGGGCGCCTTCGTCTGGGTCGTGTTCGACTGCTGCCATTCCGGCACAGCGACACGCGCCGTCGAGGTCGACGACGAGCTGGAGCGCAAGGTCGAGTTTGCTGACCTGGTCGGCGGCAGCGAGGCCGAGCGGGCTGCTGCGATCAAGGCCTATGATGCGGTGACATCGGCCGCCGGCTCGCGCGGCGTCGATGACAACGGCGCGCGCAAGCCGGCCTTCAGCCTGACCCCGACCGGCGGCGAACCGATCGCCAAGGGCAAGCTGGTCGCCTTCTATGCCGCACAGACGGTAGAGACGACGCCGGAAATGCCGCTGCCCAAGGGCGCGACGGATGCGCCGCGGTTCGGCCTGTTCACCTTCACTATCCTGTCGAAACTGGCCGAGAATCCCAATGTCACCTACCGCCAGCTCGGCCAGGCCGTGCTGCAGCAATATTCGGCCGACAGCCGCACCCGGCCGACGCCGCTGTTCGAGGGCGAACTGGATGCCCGTGTGTTCGGCACCGACAAGACAGACGCGGTCAAGCAGTGGCCCGTCGTCATCAAGGACGGCGAAGCGACGATCGGAGCCGGCCTGCTGCACCGCCTCACTCCCGGCAGCAAGCTCGCCATCCTGCCTTCGGCACTATCGCCGCTTTCCGATGCAGTCGGCTTTTTGGAAGTGCGGTCGGCCAAGAACCTGGAAAGTCGCGTCAAGCCCGTCGAATTCGACAAAAAGCCGGCGCTTAAAGTCGCCGACATTCCGGCCAACGCCTATGCGCGGGTGGCGGAGATTGCCGTCGACTACAAGCTTATCGTCGCGCGGCCGGCCGTGGCAAAGGGACTTGAGAAGGAAACCGCTCTGGTCAATTCGGTTCTCGACGAACTGGCGACAGCCAAGGAGACCGGTTTCAACATCGAGCTGGTCGAACCCGGCAAAAGCGCCGAACTCCGCTTCGCGGTGATGCGCGAGAATGCCATTACCGGCGCCGCCGAGGATGCGACCGACAAGCCAGCGCTGTGGTTCCTGCCGGCCTCGGGCGACGTGACCCTGAAGGACGGCAGCAAGCCGCCGCTGATCATTATCCACATGGATGACCGCCAGAAGCTGGTCGACGCAACGACCAGGAACCTGCGCACCATCTTCCGCGCCACCGGGCTTTCGCGGCTGGCGGCGGCCTCCGACTACAAGCCCGAGGACGTCGACGTCCAGTTCCAGGTTAAACGCCGCGACAAGGACGGCCTCGAACCCTTGCAGGCTTCCGTGGTGCCGCGCGTTTCACCGGGCGACGAGGTGCATGTGCTGGCCAAGAACAGCTCGGACCTTCTGGTCGACATCAACGTGCTCTATGTCGGCAGCGACTATTCGATCACCCATATCGTTGCCGAGCGCCTCGCCCCTCAGGCCACGCTCGAAGAGGGACTGCTGGCCTTCACCGACACCAGCTTCGGCATGGAACGGATGATCGCGGTTTTGACCGAGGCGCCGCCGGAGAGCGAGAAGGAGGACCTGAGTTTCCTGGCGCAGGACGGCGTCGCCTCGGCGACACGAGGAGTGGGTTCCGCCGCCAGCTTCTCCGACATGCTGACCGATCTCGGCATGGCGCCGGCAACCCGCTCGGTGATGCGGCTTGCCGACAAGAGCGGGCCGAAGGGCGCGGTGATGATCTTCCCGATGGAGACGGTGCCACGCGCCTGAGCGGATGCCGGAGCGAAGGCCAGCTCTTGCACGATCGGCGCGATATGAGAACATTCCCGGCCGCAGCTTTGGCGCATGACGGCCGGATGAAACGGATAGGATCGATTGTGAAGAACTCTGTGTTTTCCTGGCGTGGAACGGTGGCCGGCCTTGCTGGCGGCCTGTTGCTGATCGCCAGCGCTTCGGCGGACGAGGCCTGCGGGCTATGCGTCAAGCAGATCGTCACCAACTCGGAGCTGGCGACGTGTTTTCTCGATCAGTATGACCAGATCGCCAAAAGCAGCAGCAACGCCGTTATCGTTGATCTCAGCAACTGCGCCTCGCGCGGTGTCGTCGAAGCCTTGCCGTCACCGAACAAGGGAGCGACGGAGCCCGACGTGCAGTTCATGATTTCGCGCCCGCAGCTGGAATGCCTGAAAAAGAAGCTGGAGGCGCCAGGCATCGTGCTGGATCCCTCCGCCATCATTGAACTGGATACCTGCCAATGAAAAAACCGGCAGGCAGCACCAGGCAAACAGCAGCGCCCGCGAAAGCACCGACGGCGAAGCAGGCTTTGCCGGAAACCACCGAAGGCTTTCCGTGGCCGAGCAGCCATGAGATCAAGAAGGAGAGCAACCCCTTCACCGACCGCGACTGGCGCATGCTGGTCTATGCCTGGTCGGGCATGGCAGTGCGTCTCGCCATCATCTTCACCTTGATGTTTTCGGTCTACCAGTTCCTGGCCAACCAGGAGCAGAAGCGCGTCGAGCAGACCATGTCGCTGGTCGAACTCTGGGAAAACAAGGACTACCAGCAGGCGCAGCGTGCCCTGAAGGATCGTCTGACGGCCCTCAACGCCAAATATGACAATCTGCTCAGCGCCAACCCCTCGCCGACCGAGGAGCAGGTGTTCCGGCAACGGATCGGCATCGAGGCGATGACCGCCGGTGGTGGCGACATGCCGGTCGCCGATTTCAACGAGAATTTCGACCGCATCGTCTATTTCCTCAACCGCCTGTCGTTCTGTGTCGATGGCGATCTGTGTTCGCGCAAAGTGACCGACGCCTATTTCCGCGACTATGCCGCCTCGTTCTGGAGCTATTTTGCCGGCTACATCGACAAGCAGCGCAAGGCGGGTTCACCCACTTTCGCCACGGCAATCGAGACTTATGTGCGCAATGCACAGCCTGCGGCCGAAGCCAAATAGCGATGGGAAAAACCGGTCTCCGCCTGATGCGCGCCTGCCGCTGGCTGGCTCTCGGCGGAGCATTGATCGGGACTTCGGTTGCCCATGCCGAGGACGCACCGGATTTCCACCTCGACCTCGATACTGGCGGCCATAGTGCGCAGGTCACCGATCTCACCTTCACACCCGATGGCGAAGACATCGTCTCGGCATCCAATGACAAGACCATCCGCATCTGGGACTGGCAGAATGGGGTGATGCTGCGCACCATCCGCGGCTATCTCGGCAATGGCAGCGACGGCAAGATCTTCACGATCGCGGTCTCGCCCGACGGCAAGACGATCGCCGCCGGCGGCTATTTCGGCGCCAGTCTTGGCGACAAGCCGCCCTATGGCGACATCAGGCTGTTCGACTTCGCCACCGGCAAGATGAAGGGAGTGCTCAAGGCCGCCGACTACGCGACCTACGATCTGGCCTTCTCTCCTGATGGGGAAACGCTGGCTGCCGGAGGCGCCGACGGCGTCGTCTATCTCTGGCGGTCTGACGACAAATCCGTGACCGGCTGGACGCTGGACAAGAAGCTCGACGCCGATTCCTGGCACATCGACAAGCTCGCCTTCGCCGCCGGTGGAACCCGTCTGGCAGCGACGACCACTGACAACGGTATCCGGCTGTGGGACGTCGCGAAGGGCGAGGAGATCGCATTGCCCGACGAAGCCGATCCGCTGCGGGACATCAGCGTGATGGCACTGGCGGTTTCGCCCGACGGGGCCTTGTTTGCCACCGGCAGCAAGGACGGGAAGGTCCAGCTCTGGCGCGCGACAGATGGCACGCTGGCACGCGCCATGCCGACGCAGGATTTCTTCATCGGTTCGCTGACTTTCGCCAAGGATGCGCGGCTCATCGCCTCCTGCGGCTATCGCTGCGCCGACAGGCACCGCTCCATCGTCTGGAACACCGACACCGGCGAAAAGACGCTCGACTATACCGGCCATGACGGCACGGTCTATGCCAGCGGCGCCAAGGCTGATGGCTCGCTGATAGCAACCGCCGGCGGCACCCGCAACGCCATCCAGGTCTGGGATCCCGCGACCGGTGAGCGCAAGGCTCTGCTGCAGGGCGTGGGGGAACCGGTGACGGCCGTCGGCATCGACGCGACCAACGACGCCATCGCCTGGGGCAATGCCAACCCTTGCTCCGATCGCGTAGCCTGCCCCGAACAAATGGGCGCGCTGGACAACAAACTGGCACTGCCGACCTCCGAACGCTTCTTCGAGGAGCCGCAGCCGCTGACGGAGCCAGGCTCGTTTGCGCGCGCCGCCCTTACCGACGGCCAGTGGTCGCTGCACGCCAAGGCAGGCGGCAATGACGCGCTGGAAAACGCAGTTCTGGAAATCGCCAATGGCGGCAAGCTGGTACGCAGCATCGAGAACGACGCCACCAACGGTTTTGTTCATTCGGCCTACATACTGATCGACAAGGGTCTTGGCGTGATCACCGGCGGCAATGACGGCACGCTGCTCGAATACCGGACCGCGACCGCGAAAGTGTCGGGCGAATTCACCGGCCACACCGGCGAGATCAACGCCATGGTTGCCTCTGAGAAGGCCGGCCTGCTGGTCACCGGCGGCGCCGACCAGACGCTGAAACTATGGAACCTGAAGACGCACGAGCTGATCGTGTCGATGTTCTTTGCCGGCTCGCAATGGATCGTCTGGATGCCGCAGGGCTACTATTATTCCTCCGACGAGGGCGACAAGCTGATCGGCTGGCAGGTCAACCAGGGGCGCGACCATGAAGGCCACTTCATCCGCGCCGGCCAGTTGAAGAAATATCTCTGGAGTCCGGAGATGGTGCGCCGGGCAATTATCCTGCGCAGCGCAAAACAGGCGGTCGAGGAAATGCGGCCCGGCGTCGACAACGAGTTGCAGAAGCTTTTGCAGCGCAAGCCGCCGGAGTTCGGCATCCGTCTGGCGGAAGACCAGAGCAAGGTCCGCGACGGCTACGTCGCCGTCGAGATATCAGGCGCCAAGGAAGCTGGAACCGATGTCGCCGGCTTCTCGATCCTGTCGAACAGCCTCAATGTGGGCGATGTCACGGCCCGCTCGGCGGATGGCAGCAGCACCATTATCGAGATACCGGTCGAGAACGGCGAGAACACCATCCGCGTCACCGGCACCAACGAATATGGCTATCTGACCGAACGCAGCGTGACTGCACTGGCGAGGAAGACCGAGAGAACCGAGGCCAAGGGCAAGCTCTATGTGGCAGTCATCGGCGTCGACAAATATCCGTTCCTGACCGACGCCTGTTCGGGCCGCGCCTGCGACCTGCGCTACCCCGTCGATGATGCCACGGAATTCCTCAAGGTAGTTTCGCAAAAATCGGCGCCGCTGTTCTCGTCGATGGAGACGCTGGTTCTGGTCAACCGCGAGGCGCTCGACGAGAGCCCCGACAAGGCCAAGCAAACCTACGCCGTCGCCAGTGCCGAACGCATCATGGAACCCGACTCGGACACGATCGACGATCAGCTCGCCGACTTCCTCGACAGGCCCGGCGAGCACGACACCACCATCATCTTCGTCGCCGGCCACGGCATCAACATCGACGAAGACTATTATTTCATCCCAACCGACGGCCGCAAACAGGATGCCGAGCGCTGGAAGCGCTCTTCGCTTGTCGACTGGTCGGATATCCAGAAATCGGTCGAGCGGGCCAAGGGCATGCGCTTCATGCTGCTCGACACCTGCCATGCCGCCAACGCCTTCAATCCGCGCCTGGAAAAAGACGCGCAGGACGCGCGCATCGTGGTGTTTTCCGCCACCGCCGCCAACAACACCGCAGCCGAACTGCCGGAACTCGGCCACGGCGTCTTCACCTATTCGATCCTCGAAGGCCTGCGCGGAAAGGCCAGGACGTCGGACGGCGGCGTGACACTGTTCGGCCTTGCCGACTATATTTCGCGCGAAGTGGTGCGGCTGACGTCGTCGAAACAGAAGCCGTTCTACTATGTCGGCGGCGTGGAGAACATTGTGCTCGCCGCGCCATGAGGAGGCGAGGCCTACGCCAGGGCACCCCTCTCCCCCGCAAGGGGGGAGGTCGGCTGTCGGGACTGCTTACGCTGATCTGCAGCGCTGCAAGAAAACTCGCGCGGCGGAAGCTGCCAATCTCCCCCCTTGCGGGGGAGATGTCCGGCAGGACAGAGGGGGGTGCCTGCGCGCCGGCCAGCATCCTGCTGATCTTCGCCATCACTCTCCTGCCCCTCCCCGGCTTCGCCGCACCTGTCGTCTGCCCGCCGGGCACCGATAACTTTCCGCCCTTCTACGACGAGGTCACGCTGTTCAAGGATGCTATCGCCAGCGTCGCCGATATCCAGCCTTCCAACCAGCGGCTGACCGGCATCACGGTGCCACACCATCTGCTTGCTGCCGATCTGGTGGCGCTCGGCTTCCGGGCGGCGTCGGGTTTCCGCTACAAACGGATCATCATCCTGTCGCCGGACCATTTTCACAAGACGCACAAGCTCTACGCCACCACGCTGCGCGGCTTCGACACCGTGCTTGGCCCGGTCGCGGCCGACACCAATGCCGTACGTCGTCTCGAGACGAACGGCGACATGGTCGAGGAGTCGTGCCTGTTCGACAAAGAGCATGGCGTGCGTGCCATGCTGCCTTTCCTGCACCACTATTTCCCCGAGGCGAAAATCGTGCCCGTGGCAATGTCGGTGAAGGCGCGTCGCGGCGACTGGGACAGGCTGGCCGAGGCTTTAAAGCCGATTGTCGACAAGGACACGCTGATCGTCGAATCCACCGACTTCTCGCACTATCTGCCGCAGCATGACTCCAGACGCTTCGACCAGCAGTCCCTGAACATGCTGGCCGCCGGGTCGCTCGACGGCATAGCTGCACTTCGCCAGCCCGATCATGCCGATTCCGTCGGCGCGCTCTACATCCAGACAAGGCTGCAGCGCGAGCTGTTCGGCGCCCTGCCGCTGGTCGTCGCCAACGAAAACTCGCAGGAACACACGTCGGACTATGTCGAGCGGACCACCAGCTATGTCGTTGCGCTGTTCGGCGCCTTCGGCCCCGGCTTCAACAATCCGGCACGGCCAAAGGACAGGATCTATTATCTCGCCGGCGACGTGAATTTCGGCCGCGCCATGAAGAAGATCCTGGTTCGCGACGGCGTTGCCGACCGCATCGTCGACAGCGCTCTGGCCCTGACCGGATCGCGGCCGCTGATCGTCAACCTCGAAGGTGTTATCCTGCCCAACGTGCCGGAAGCGATCGACGACATGACGCTGGCGATGCCGCAAGACCTGGCTGTCGACATGCTGAAGCGGCTGCATGTCGCCGGCGTCGGGCTCGCCAACAACCACGCCTACGATCTCGGACCGTCAGGCTATGCCGAGACGCTACGCGCGCTGGATGAAGCCGGCATCCCGCATTTCGGCCAAGGCGAGACGCTGGCGCTTGCCGATCTCGACCTTGTCGGCCTGACCGACATCGACACCAACGGTTCGAAGAACACCGACCTGCTCACCCCTGCCCTGCTCGACCGGCTGCTGCACGAGGATGCCGAGCGGCCGGTGGTCGCCTTCGTCCATTGGGGCCGCGAATACAAGACCGCACCGTCGAAGCGGGAAGACATACTTGCCGACCAGATGCGCCTGCGCGGCGCTTCAGTCATCATCGGCGGCCACCCACATGTGTCGAGCGAAGCGATTGTCCCGCTGGGCGGCGGCGATGTGGCGGAGGTCTATTCGCTCGGCAATTTCCTTTTCGACCAGCGCGCCGAACGCTCGTCCGGATCGATGCTGGAACTGCGCGTCTTCGCCCAGGGCACGATCTTCACCAGGCTCATTCCCCTTCCCAACTATTTCGAGATGGGCAGGAAATAAACGCTCCCAGGGTGTGTTGAGATTCAGGTCAGGCCGAGTCGAAAACGGCAGGTTCCGAGAACCGGAGCGGAGCGTACTTTTCGTACGCGAGCACCGGAAGCGTAGGAAGCTGCCGTTTGCAGACCGGCATCACCTGAATATCGACACACCCTAACCGCAGCCGACCATATCGCGCGGCAGATAACAGGCCGCCGGCTCGGTCCTGGTCTCGAACAGCGACTGCTTCGGCCGGAAATAGAAGAAGGTGACCGGCTTGCTCTCGCGCATGCTGCCGTCGGCAAAATGCGCCGCGATGCTGAAGCTGTGGATCGACGACATCGACGACCACATTTTCAGCCGCGCCGTATAGGCGCTGATCTTCTTGTTGCCGCGCACCGGCATGGCGATGGTGTAGTCATGCTTGCCGATCGGGAACTCGATGTTCTGGTAGCGCATCGCTTCCGGTGTACCACCGCCACCGTCGCCACATTCGGCCATCGATTCCGGCGTCTCGAAGACCGCCATGGTGATGGAGGTGCGGAACGGCTCGCTCTGCTGGTAGACATGACCTTCGTCATCCGCCCACGAATAGTCGAACTTGCCGATCGCGTTCAGCGTCATCGCCTGTTGCATGTTGCCGAGATAGTCGGCGACCTCGCCGAATTTGATCTTGTTGGTCAGCTGGCTGCGGCAGACATTGAGACTGTCTACCGAAGGACAGGGAAAACGTCCCGTCTCCAGGCTGGCCGTATCGACGCCGGCTTCAGCGAGCACGCTCTTGACCGATACGTCGACGCCGTCGCCGAAACTGCCGACGTCCTTTGTGAACATGCGGCTGGGTTCACCGGTCGGGTTGTCTTCGTCGTCGACTGCAGTGAACTGGATCGACATCTTCATGTCCTTGGCGTCACCCCAGCCATTATTGACGATCGAGAAATCCGGCCTGAATCCGACGCAGCCGAAATGCTCCGATATCGACAACATCGGCTTGCGATAGGCATCGCTGGCGGCGACCTTCATTTCCAGACTGTCGAGCTTGACCTTGGACTGGTCGGTCGTCTTGAGATCGACTTCCGCAAAGGCCGGCGCGTCCTCCCAGTCCATGCCTTGATAGACATTGCCGGTGGCGATCTGGCCGATGCCGCTCCAGCTGTCATTGTACTGGTCGGATTGCGGATAGATCGCGATGTCTTCGTCACGCACCAGATGCTGGTACTGCATGTCGGACTGCTGAGTCATACGCTGATCGACCGCGACGCCGATCTCGACCTTGTCGGCATCTCCGCCGCCGGTCTGCACCTTGAGGAGCCCACCGACCCTGGCATCGGCCAGCACGTCGGGGCGCGAGCCGCCAACCTCCTTGCCCATCGCCCATTGCGATGTGTAGACCGTGCCCCCAGCCAGCCGCATGCGGCCCTTGCCGTTCTTCAACCCGTCGACAAATGAGCCGGCAAAAATCTCCCCGGTCTTTGACAGCAGCCGCCCCTCGCCATTCGGCACGCCGGCGACGAACTGCCCCTCATAGCGGTTGCCGTCGGCGTCGACATGGATGCCCTTTCCGCTGAGTTCTCCGGCAAGCCAATGCCCGTCAAAAACCTCGCCCGAACGCAGCTCGAGCCGGCCTTGCCCGTCGGGGCGGCCTTCCCCGATGTCACCGAAATAGCTGGAATAGATGGTTTTGGGATCATAGCGTGCCGAGCCGCGCACCCGCCAGACCAGCCTGCCCTTGCCGTTGATGGTGCCGTCTTCGGCAATCGTCCGGTCAGGCGACTGGCCTGCGGCTGGCTCCCAGACGAAGTCGAGGCCCTTCTCCGGATGGAAATCCCAAACCCGGACCGTCCTGCGCAGCACCGAGCGCGTGTCTGCCTGGTAGAGGATCTGCACCCGTTCCGCCCAGGCCCCATCAGTGGGTGCGGCGGCCGGATCGGCGAAGGCCTGCAAAAGCATCAACGCGGCCAGCATCGATGCCGCCGCGATCCCCGACACTGCCCTTGCCCGCGCCATCCTTGAGCCCCCATGGATGCCAACCCCTTGGCTGATCAAGCGTAGTCGGCGAGCCGGCCTCGTGCAAGAGAAGCCGCATTCGAAGCATCGCCACGAAAAAAGGCGGCGGGATCGACCCGCCGCCTTTATCTTCACCGCGAATAAGCAGCGCCTATTTATACAAGCTGTTGATCCACTGGACGTTGGCAGCGTTCAGGCGCACGGCGGTGTTCGCGTCGGGGCTTTCCGCCACGTTGACGCCGGTGATGATGCGCTGCTTGGAGTTGTTGTCGTAAGCATAGACCGAGCTGCCGCTCGACCCTGGGAACGTATCGCAGTCATACTGGAAATATTCCGGGGCGATGTTTTCGGCATGCACTTCGCAGTTCGCCTTCCACATCGTGCCCATCGGCTTGTCGCCGGGATAGCCGACGAGATTGGCGGTGAAGTCGCCGAGATCGTCATAGTTGGCGTAGCCCAGCCAGCCAAGGTTGGTGCCGACGTCCTGCTTCAGCGTGACGATGCCGAGATCCCATAGAAGGACCGAACCATAATAGCCCTGGTAGTTGTCGATAAAGCCTTGCAGAACATAGGCGCTTTCAAAGGTGAAGGCGCCGAACGGTGCGTCATCGGCGGTGCTGCCATTGAGGCCTGGCACGAACAGATACTCGGAGAGCCAGTCCTTGTCCTCATGGCTATAGAGGCAGTGCGCCGCGGTGAGCACCGTGCGCGGGCCGATCAGCGTTGCCGAACAGCTGCCAAAGCTGCCCGTTTTCGGCGACTTGGCTTCGAGATAGCCTATTGCCGAGAACGGATAGGTCTTGGTGTTCTTGACCTGCTCGCGATCATCGGTGCCGAAAACCTGACGGCCGGCTTCGCCTTCACCGAGATCCGGATCCTCTGTCTTCCGCTGGGCTCCATCTGTTCCATTGGCCGGAGCATTCAGTTCCTTGATGATAAGGTCCCTCAGCGCTTCGCTCGGCTCGATCTTGATCTCCTTGCCATCGGCGGACCGTCCGACGATGCCATAAGATTTGACAGCCGTTGCCTCGTCAGCAAGCGGCGCGGCGCGGCTGTCTTCGTCAGTCAGCTTCGGCGGCGCGATTGGTTTCGCCCGCCCGGGCTTGTAGTCGCCTGAAGTCACGTCCCGCATGCTTTCGCCATTGCCGGCACTGGCAGAGCCAGGATCGGCAGCGAAAACCGGGACCGCCCACATTGCGGTGGAAAGCAATGCGGACGCAACAAGTTCGTTTGTCAGTTTTGTCATGGTGAGACTCTCCCAAAAGTCAGCAAGGACTGGATCAAAATACAGAAATATTGTCGAGATCGTGGTGAAGCCGAAAAATGAGTTTGGTTACCGGCGCCTGAACCTGATCATCACCCCATACGGTCTGTCAAAGGCCCCCGCCAAAGACATCCGCGCAGATATATTGCCTAAATTTATACAACATTGGAATGACAAATCGCTTCCACGTAGCCCGTGGGGGGCTATAGGGTTTTGAGTGGGTTCCGCACAGGAACGCGATCCGCGAAGCAACGCCTGCTTGCCGGCGACTGTTTCGTTGATCATGCGCCGGGGCTGGCTCGTTCGGGAACGTGTCTCAGGAGGATTTCAGGTGCACATCATCCATCGGTTCAGGCCGATCGCCGCCGCGTCTTTGCTCGGCATCGCTGCCGCCCTTGCGGCCGCCAACACTGCCCAGGCGGACGAAGGTGCCGCCAGGCCCGAAGCGGCGGTTTCGCCGATGAAGCGGGTGGCCGATGCAAGAGCGAAGGCCACGGCGGAAAACCCCGACGGCGCCGACCGCGTCTATGGTGGCAACCAGGCCGAAAAGGGCGCCTATCCGTTCCAGGTCGCGCTGCTCACCGCCGACAGGCTGGACGAGAACCCGGCTTCGCAGGCCAATGCCCAGTTTTGCGGCGGCAGCCTGATCGCGCCGCAATGGGTGCTGACGGCAGCACATTGTCTCAACGATGAGGGCAAGCCGATTTCGCCGGAGAGCGTCACCGTGCTGACCGGCGCCACTGACCTCAGCGAGGGTAAACGCCACAAGGTCGTGGAGGTTATCGTCAACGAAGGCTACAGCGAGCAGACGCTCGATAACGACCTCGGCCTGCTCCGGCTTGCCGAACCGGCCGATGCGCCGACAATCAAGGTCACCCATGACGCGACACCAGATACCGGCAAGACGACAGTCACCGGATGGGGCAAGATGCAGGATGGCACCTTCCCGACCACGCTGATGGTCGCCGACCTTGACCTGCAGCCGAACCAGGCCTGCAATAGCGGCATCAAGGCCATTTATGCGCATGATCTGAAGGCAGCACTTGGCGATCTGTCCCACCGTATGCGCTATTCGGAAAAAGGCATCGACGCGGCCGCCAATGCGATCGCCGCCGATATGACCGACCCGCTGACCGGCAATATGATCTGCGCCGGCACCACCAGCGGCGTGCGCGATGCCTGCAACGGCGACAGCGGCGGCCCGCTGTTCATGACCGGCACCGGCGGCCCGATCCAGGTCGGCGTCGTCAGTTGGGGCGAAGGCCCGGCGGACGGCAGTGCGGCCTGCGGCCACAAGGACGCCTATGGCATCTACACGCGGTTGGCCAATTACACCGGCTGGATCGAGGCGAAGATGAAAACTTCTGCTCCGGCGCCTGCAAAACCCAAGGCGGGACTGGGCACGGCTCAGAAGCCGAAGACGCCCTGAACCAGGGCACTTGCCTTCACACGAGAGAATGGCGGGACTCCCGCCGTTCTTGTTTTGCCGGCTTATCGAGCAGGCTTATTTCCTCGGCGGACCTTTGCGCTCGGCCGAGGCCGCCCACAGATTGATGTCGGACTCGCGCGCATAGGTATCGATCTCGGCGAGCTCGGCATCGCTGAAGTCGAGCACCTTGAGCGCGCCAACGCAGTCCTCGACCTGCTCCGGCCGGCTGGCGCCGATCAGCGCCGATGTCACCTTGCCCCTGCGCAGCACCCAGGCCAGCGCCATCTGCGCCAGCGTCTGCCCGCGCTTGCCGGCGATGGCGTCGAGCGCCTTGATGTTGGCGATGGTCTTGTCGTTGATGAAGGCAGTCCTCAGCGACTTGCCTTGGGAGGCGCGGCTGCCGTCGGGGATACCGCCGAGATACTTGTTGGTCAGCATGCCTTGCGCCAGCGGCGAGAACACGATGGAGCCGACGCCGAGCCCTTCGAGCGTATCGAGCAGGCCATCGTCCTCCACCCAGCGGTTCAGCATCGAATAACTCGGCTGGTGGATGACGCATGGCGTGCCAAGCTGCTTCAAGATATCGGCGGCCTCGCGCGTGCGCTGCGAATTGTAGGAAGAGATGCCGGCATAGAGCGCCTTGCCGGAGCGCACGGCATGGTCGAGCGCGCCCATGGTTTCCTCCAGCGGCGTGTCGGGATCGAAACGGTGCGAATAGAAGATATCGACATAGTCGAGCCCCATCCGCTTCAGGCTCTGGTCGAGGCTGGCAAGCATGTATTTGCGCCCGCCCCATTCGCCGTAAGGCCCGGCCCACATCTCGTAGCCGGCCTTGGTCGAGATGATCAGCTCGTCGCGGTAGCCGGCGAAGTCGGTGCGCAGTATCTCGCCGAAAGCGGTCTCCGCCGAGCCGGGCGGCGGACCGTAATTGTTGGCGAGGTCGAAATGCGTGATGCCGAGATCGAAGGCCTTGCGCGCGATCGCCTGCTTCGTCTTGTGCGGCGTATCGTTGCCGAAATTGTGCCACAACCCCAGCGAGATCGCCGGCAGTTTCAGGCCGGAGCGGCCGCAGCGATTGTAGATCATTTTTTCATAGCGGTTTTCGGCGGGTGTGTAGGGCATGGGGAATCCTCAATGGAAGCAAGCTAGCCCCACTGCCATCGCGACGACGCGGCGAGTAGGCTTCGCCCCTCACCCTTACCCTCTCTCCGTCGGAACGGGGAGAGGGTTGAGGTGTGCTGCTTACTTCTTCTTCGCCAAAAGCTCCTTGGCTTGCTTGACGCCAAGCGCGGCCGGCCGCTCGCAGGTCGTCTGCATGGCGACGAACTTGCCGGTTTCGCCGGAGCGCAACAGGCCGGTCATGACGTCGACGGCATGCAGTGCCAGTTCCATCGAGCAGCGGTGCGGCCGGCCTTCCGCGATCGCCACCGCCATGTCGGCGAGGCCTGATGTGCGGTAATTGGCCATCATCCCTTGCGAATGCATCTCATTGGGAACACCGAACGGATGCGGCCATTTCGGCAGCTTCTTGACCGGCTTGGCCGAGTCTGTGAACCGCACGTGGCCACCGAAGAAATTCGGATCAGGCACGAACACCGTACCCGCCTCGCCATAGAGCTCCATCGGCGCGTGGCCATGGGTCCAGACGTCCCAGCTGGTGTTGAGCGTCACCACGGCACCGTTCTCGAACTCCAGCAGACCGTGGATGGTTGTCGGCGTGTTGACCGGAATTTTTTCGCCAGCGCGCGGCTTTGAACTGATCGTGCGTTCCTTGGCCGGCGTCGTCGCAAAGGCAGCGACCTGTTTTACCGGTCCGATCAGCTGGATCAGATTGGTGATGTAGTAGGGTCCGATGTCGAGCACCGGACCTGCGCCTGGCTGGAAGAAAAAGTCGGGATTGGGGTGCCAGTGCTCCATGCCGTGGCCCATGACGTGGCAGGTGCCGCTGGTGATCTTGCCTAGCTTGCCGGTATCGATCAGGTCGCGGACCAGCTGATGCGCACCGCCCAGGAACGTGTCGGGAGCCGAGCCGATGCGCAGGCCTTTCGCCTCGGCGCGTTTCTTCAGGTCGAGCCCTTCCTTGACCGACAGCACGAAAGGCTTTTCCGAATAGACGTGCTTGCCGGCGTCGAGGATCTGCTTCGACACCTCGTAGTGCACCGCCGGAATGGTCAGGTTGACGATAATGTCGATGTCGTCGGCCTTGAGCAACCCGTCGACGGTCTCGGCGCGCAGCTTGAACTCCTTTGCCCGCGCCTTGGCAGCCTCCATGTTGATGTCGGCGCAGGCCCGCATCTCGATACCGCGAAACAGCGGCGCCAGTGAAAAATACGCCTTCGAGATGTTGCCGCAGCCGATGACGCCGATGCCAAGTTTCTTTGCCATGCTGATTGCTCCTAGTAGGTCTTGACGGCTGCGATGGAGCGGCGGGCGAAGCGCTCGATGTCGTTGGGGTTGTCCTGTTCCATGACGTAATATTGGGCGGCAGTCTTGGCGCGCAGCACCTTGATCAGGCCGGCCCAGTCGATGATGCCATGGCCGACATCCGACCAGCCATCCTCATCCAGCCCCTCGCCCGGCTTGGCCATGTCCTTGACATGGACGGCGCTGATGCGCTTGCCATGCTTCTCGATCCAGGGCAGCGGATCATCGCCGCCGCGCACGACCCAAGCGACGTCCATCTCCCAGCTGATGTCGGGCGCCGCCGTGAGGATGAGATCCTGCGGCACCGATCCGTCGGCGAGTTTCTTGAACTCGAAATCATGGTTGTGCCAGGCAAAGCCGTAGCCGGCCTTTTTCGCGGCGTCGCCGACCTTGGCCAGCCGCTCGCCAAAACCGCGCCAGCCGGCCGCGTCGGATGGCCGCTGATCGGGCATCAGAAAAGGGCAGATCAGCAGTTTGATGCCAAGCGCGTCGGCAATCGTGCGCACGCCATCAAAATCGTTTTCGAGCGCATCGATCGAGAAATGCCCGGTCGGCATGGCGAGGCCGTTCTTGTCGAGTTCAGCGCGAAAGGCCTTGGGATCATCATAGACGCCTCCGAAGCCCTCGACTTGCGTGTAGCCGAGCTTGCCGAGCGTGGCGAGCACACCTTCCCAGGGCAGGAAATTGCGGGCGCTATAGAGTTGGAATGACCAGTTCATCGTCTCTGTCCGTTTTGCTTGGGATTGTCGCTGGAAGAATGGTTCTCGCGAGCTAGATGCGGGTGCCGGTTGCGGTGTCGAAAAGCGAAGCGCGCATCGGATCGAAGCCGACCGTCACCGCCTCATCGTTGTTGGGCGTGCGTTCCGAGGTCACCCGGACGCTGAAATTCTGCTGGGCAAGCTTCAGCCAGACCAGCGTGTCGGAGCCCATCGGTTCGACCACCTCGACATTGGCGGCGGTCGAGAACGGCCAGCCCGTGCCGCTGTTCAGGCTGACATGCTCGGGCCTGATACCGAATACGGCTGGGCCGGCCGTTGGAGGACCGGCAAAGTCATAAGTGCCGAGCGGAATCTCGAGAGAGTCGGCCACGAACCGCCAACCGCCGTCTGCGTTTTCGAGCCGGCCGTCGATGAAGTTCATCGCCGGCGAGCCGAGGAAGCCGGCGACGAATCGGTTGACCGGCCTGTTGTAGATAGTCTGCGGCGCATCGAGCTGCTGGATGACGCCGCCCTTCATCACCGCGATTCGATCGGCCAGCGTCATCGCCTCGATCTGGTCGTGGGTGACGTAGATCATGGTGTTCTGCAGCTTGCGATGCAGCAGCTTGATCTCGACGCGCAGCTCGGCGCGCAGCTTGGCATCGAGATTGGACAGCGGCTCGTCGAACAGGAACACGTCGACATCGCGCACCAGCGCCCGTCCGATCGCCACGCGCTGGCGCTGGCCGCCGGAGAGCGCCGCCGGTTTGCGTTGCAGCAGCGGCTCGATCTGCAGGATCTCGGCCGCCCGCGCGATGCGCTTGGCGATCTCGTCTTTTGGCGTGCCGGCGACACGCAGGCCGAAGGACAGGTTCTTCTCCACCGTCATTTGCGGATACAGCGCATAGGACTGGAACACCATGCCGATGCCTCGGTCCTTGGGCTCTTCCCAGGTGACGTTCTTGCCCTTGATGAAGATGCGGCCTTCGGAGATATCGAGCAGGCCGGCAATGCAGTTGAGCAAAGTTGACTTGCCGCAGCCGGACGGGCCGAGCAGCACGATGAACTCGCCCTCGGCGACATCGAGATTGAGGGTCTCCAAGACAGTCACCACACCGAAATTCAGTGACAGGTCCTGGATCGAAACGCTGATGCCGTTGGCTGCCGTCATCGCCGTCACCCCTTCACCGCGCCGGCGGCGATGCCGCGCACGAAAAGCTTGCCGGAAATGAAGTAGACGATCAGCGGCACAAGCCCGGTGAGGATAGTGGCGGCCATGTTGACATTGTACTCCTTCACGCCTTGTACCGAGTTGACGATGTTGTTGAGCTGCACCGTCATCGGATAGGTATCGGGGCGGGTGTAGACGACGCCGAACAGGAAGTCGTTCCAGATCCCGGTCACCTGCAGGATGATGGCGACGACGAAGATCGGCAGCGACATCGGCAGCATGATGCGCAGGAAGATGCCCCAGAAGCCCGCGCCGTCGACCCGCGCCGCCCTGAACAGCTCTTCCGGCATCGAGGCAAAATAATTGCGGAAAAGCAGCGTCAGGATCGGCATGCCGAAAATGGAATGGACGATCACCAGCCCGCTGAGACTGCCGTAAAGGCCGATCTCGCGCAGGATGATGACGATCGGATAAATCATCACCTGGTAGGGAATGAAGGCGCCGACGATCAGGATGACGAAAAACGTGTCGGCGCCCTTGAAGCGCCAGTTGGCCAGCGCGTAACCGTTCACCGAGGCGATGGCGATCGACAGCAGCACCGACGGCACGGTGATGCGCACCGAATTCCAGAAGCCGCGCGAAAGCCCGTCGCAATTGAGGCCAGTGCAGGCCGTCGACCACGCCTTGACCCACGGCTCGAAGGTGATCTCGAGCGGCGGCGAAAAGATGTTGCCGAGCCGGATCTCCGGCATCCCCTTGAGCGAAGTGACGACCATCACATAGAGCGGCAACAGATAGTAGGCCGCCATGACAAACAATGTGCCGTAGAGGAAGATGTTGCGGCGCGAAATCATGCGGCGCGGCTTCGGGCCGTAGGGGCCGATGATGTCCTGGCGCGTGCCGGTGGCAACGCTTGTTTGAGCGGTGGTGTTTGCCATGCTCATTTGCGCCGCCCGAATTCGAGATAGGCCCATGGCACGATGACGATCACCACCGAGAGCAGCATCATGGTCGAGGCGGCAAAACCCTGGCCGAGGTTCTGGGCGAAGAACATGTAGTCATACACGTACTTGGCCGGCACCTCGGAGGCGATGCCCGGGCCGCCGCTGGTCTGGGCCACGACGAGGTCATAGACCTTGACGATGCCGGAAGCGATGATGACGAGCGTGGTGATGAAGACCGGCCGCATCATTGGGATGACGATGAACAGATAGGTCTTCCACATTGGTATCCCATCCACCCGCGCGGCCTTCCAGATGTCCTCGTCGATGCCACGCAGGCCGGCCAGCATCAGGCACATGATGAGCCCGGTGCCTTGCCACAGTGCCGCGATCGATATGCCGTAGATGACGATACTGGAATTGTAGAGCGGGTCGAAGCTGAAGCTCTCCCAGCCCAGTCCCCGCACCACATGCTGGATGCCGAAGTCCGGGTTGAGCAGCCACTGCCAGACAAGGCCGGTGACGATGAACGAGAGCGCAAAGGGATAGAGGAAGATGGTCCGGAATGTGTCCTCGAAGCGGATCTTCTGGTCGAGCAGCGCGGCAAGGAGGAAGCCGACGACCAGTGAGAACACCAACGAAATCGCGCCGTAGATCAACAGATTCTCGATCGAGATCAGCCAGCGCGGCGTCGCCCACAACCGGTAATACTGGTCGAGCCCGACGAAATTCAGCCGCGGCAAGAGCTTCGAATTGGTGAAGGAATAGAGCACCGTCCAAAGCGTGCCGCCGACGAAAACCACCCCTGCGGTGAGGATCATCGGGATCGAGGCGACCTTCGCATTGAGGTTGCGGAACAGCGGGTTGGGGCGTTCGCTCTTGCTCATCTCGTCAAGCCGGCTGGGTAAGGGCGGTGCGCTCCCGACCCTGCCAGGGTCGGGAGCGAGGTGAGTAGCCTCCAACGTCAGTCCGCCGAAGCGATGAGGTCGGCGAACCGCTTCTGCGCCTCTTCAACGGTCAGTTCCGGCTTGGCGAAGAATTCGGCGAAGAGATCTTCCTTCTGCTTCTGGGTGTCCTGTGAAAGCAGCTGGTCCGTCCATGGTATGACGGCGCCCTTGGCGAGGATGGCGAGGCCTTTCTTCATGCAGTCGTTCGCTGCATTGAGATCGACGTCGCCGCGCACCGGCAGCGAGCCCTTCTTGAGATTGAAGGCAACCTGCGTCTTGGGATCGAGCAGAGTTTCGGCCAGCACCTCCTGCGCCTTGGATTTGTCGGCATCCTTCAGCAGCGGGAAGTAGAAGGCGTCGCCGCCTGTGGCGATGACTTCGTTCAGCCCCAGGCCTGGCAGGCACGTATAGTCCTTGCCTGCGGTCTTGCCGGCAACCTGGAACTCACCTTGTGCCCAGTCGCCCATGATCTGACCGCCGGCCTTGCCGGTGATGACGAGGTTGGTCGCCTGGTTCCAGTCCTGCACATTGGTGTTCTTCGCCATCTTGCGGGCGTCGTCCGCGGCCTTGAAGACCTTGGCGACTTCGGGCCCGGCGGCAAATGTCGCGTCCTTATCCTTGTAGACCTTGAGGAAGGTGTCCGTGCCGCCGACCGCTGCCAGAAGCACGTCGAAGGCGCCGGAGGATTGCCAGGCCTGTCCGCCGACGGCGAGCGGGATGATGCCCGCCTTCTCCAGCGCGGGCGCTGCCGCAACGAATTCATTCCAGTCCTTCGGCAATGGCACGCCGGCCTTCTCGAAGGCCTCATTCGACAGCCACAGCCACTGCCAGGAATGGATATTGACCGGCACGCAATAAATCTTGCCGTCGATGGTGCAGCTGTCGAGCAGGCTCTTCGGCCGCACGACTTCCGTCCACTTGCCCTTGGTTGCTACATCGGTGAGGTCGCGCATCAGGCCGGCCTGAACCAGTTCTTCAGCCTGCCGGCCATGATTGAACTGGGTGGCCCCCATCGGATCGCCACCGGTTATACGGCTGATCATGATCGGCCGCGCCGTGCCGCCGGAGCCGGCGATGGCGCCGTCGACCCAGTGATTGCCGGTGGCGTCGAAAGCCTTGGCGAACTCGGCGACAGCCGCGGCCTCACCGCCTGAAGTCCACCAATGGGTGACCTCCAGGTCGGTTGCGGCGGCCGGACCGGCGAACTGCAGTGCGGCTGTCGCTGCCAGCGCAGCGGTCAAAAGTTTATAGCGCATTTCGGTTCCTCCCAGAATCTGAAACGTTACAGATTTTCGATACGGGAATTGCGCGAACTGCGCAACCCCATAGATAACGAGGGCCCAACATTTTTTCGAGCCACGAACAAATTCGCATGGGCGGCCGCTCCATGTGCAGCGCAATATCGGTCGCTGCACTGCAAAACATCGAAATGGCGCACGAAAGCCGGCAAAAAGTGATGGCGAGGGCAATTTCCTCTGGAATCCCAATGAGTTTTGCAAAGAGCCGGCCCCTCATCACGAGCAGCCGGCATCTCGACATTGGCAATCTGTAACGTTTCAGTATATTGAGGCTTCACCGGGGTTGGAGCGCATATCGTATCGCAATGGCGGCGATTGCCGGCCCGGGCTGCGGCTGCTATGCGCCTGACGGGCGGGACGAATGGACAGACGGCGTACGGACAAGAATGAGGAAGCGTCGGCGCAAGGCCGGCCGACGCTGAAGACGCTTGCCTTCATGACCGGGCTCGGCGTCACCACTGTGTCGCGTGCCTTGAAGGATGCCCCGGAAATCGGCGCAGAAACCAGGCGCCGTGTCCAGCTCGTCGCCAAGCAGATCGGCTACCGGCCGAACCGAGCCGGCGTACGCCTGCGCACCGGCAGGACCAATGTCATCAGCCTGGTGCTGAACACCGATCGCGAGATCATGAGCTTCGTCTCGGACATCATCTATGGCGTTTCGGAAGTGCTCGCCGAAACGCCATATCACCTAATCGTCACGCCCTATTCCCGCTCGCAGGATCCGATGGAGCCGATCCGCTATCTGGTCGAGACCGGCTCGGCCGACGGCGTCATCATCTCGCGCACCCAGCCCAACGATCCGCGCGCCCGCTACATGCTTGAGCACGGCATGCCTTTTGCCACGCATGGCCGTACCGATATGGGTCTCGTGCACCCCTACCATGACTTCGACAACCATGCGTTCGCGATGGAAGCCGTGCGCCGGTTGGCGAGCATGGGCCGGCGCAGGCTGGCGCTTCTGTCGCCGCCGCCCGGGCTGACCTACTACAGCCATACGCTGAACGGCTTTGCCGATGCGCTGAGCGAGGTGGGCGCCAGCGAAATCCCGTTCAACACCGTTTCGATCGACCATACGATCGAGCAAATCAGGATGAGGACGGCTCAGGTGATGTGCCGGGATGTCAGGCCGGACGGCTTCGTCAGCAGCGCCGCCGCGGCGACGCTGGCCATCGTCGCCGGCATCGAGGATGCCGGTCTCAAGCTCGGCCGCGATGTCGATGTCGTATCGAAGCAGTCGTCGGACCTGCTGCACCTGTTCCGCAGGGAATTGCTGGTCGTCAACGAGAATTTCCGGCTGGCCGGCTCCGAGCTTGCCCGCTCGGTGCTCGGCTTGATTGGCGGCGCCGCACCAGGCTCCTTGCAGAGCCTTGTCGTCGCCGGTGACGTCCAGTCGTTCAGCCCGCCGGTGCCCGTCTAGCTGTGAGCTTTCAGAGGGTTGTCCATTCGGACCGGACCGAGGAGACTGGAGTTACCAAGCTGCAGCACTCACCGGAGGGTCCGAAT
>NZ_JAMYSA010000094.1:0-23575 GCF_040321735.1 Mesorhizobium sp. M0293 | reverse complement strand
GACGAGCGCGACGACATAAGCGAACCAGCTCTCTATGCCGCCGCCGAAATAGTCGCCGATATAGACCTCGGCGAGCTTCTCGCTGGCACCGATCAACAGCCCGCCGACGATGGCGCCGAGGATGGAATCGAAGCCGCCGAGCACCAGCACCGGCAGCGCCTTCAGCACCACCAGGGACAGCGAGAACTGCACGCCGAGGCGGGCGCCCCAGAGCAGTCCGGCCACCAGCGCGACGAGGCCGGCAGCAGCCCAGACGGTCGCCCAGATCAGCGGCAGCCTGAGGCCGACCGCGAGTGCTGCGAACTGGTCGTCGGCGACGGCACGAAAGCTCAGTCCGATGCGGGTGTAGCGGAAGAACAGCGACAGCAGCAGAACCATGCCGGCGGCAACCACGGCCGCGAAGATGTCAAACTGGCTGATTAGCACGCCGCCGATTTCGAGCGGCACGTCCTCGATGCCGAGATCGAGGCCATGGACCTGCGTGCCCCATATCAGCTGGGCGGCGCCCTCGATGATGTAGGACAGGCCGAGCGTCGCCATGAACAGGGTGATTGGCGGCTTGTTGGTGAGAGGCCGCAGGACCGTGCGCTCGATGGCGATGCCGATCGCTACCATGATGGCGAAGGTGATCACCAGCGCCAGCGCGAACGGCACCCCGCGCTCGACAAGGCTGACGAAGGTGAGTGCCGCGAACAAGAGCATCGCACCTTGTGCGAAATTGAGCACGCCCGAGGTCTTGTAGATCAGCACGAAGCCGATCGCGACCAGCGAGTACATGACGCCGGAGAGCAGGCCGCCGACGAGCACTTCGATGAAGAACTGATAGTCGAAATCGGCGATCATATGCCTGCCCCGTCCTCATTGTCCGAGGCGACGCCGAGATAGGCATCGATGACGCGCTGGTCGTTCCTGACTTCGTCGGGTGTGGCGTCGGCGATCTTGCGGCCGTAGTCGAGAACGGCGATGCGGTCGGACAGGCCCATGACGACGCCGACATCGTGCTCGATCAGCACAACGGTGGTGGCGAAGCGGTCGCGCGCGGCGCGGACGAGGGCCGCCATCTCACTCTTTTCGCCCGCGGTCATGCCGGCCATCGGCTCGTCGAGCAAAAGCAGGCGCGGCTCAGCCACCAGTGCACGGGCCAGTTCGACCCGCTTCTGCAGCCCGTAAGGCAGCGTGCCCGCAAGACGATCGCGGACAGCGGTGAGATCGAGGAATTCGAGGATCTGTTCGGCGCGGCTGAGCGAGTCGCGCTGCTCGCCACGCGAACGGCCGATGCCCAGCACCTGTCCGGCAAAGTTGGAGCGGACCTTATAGGCGAGGCCGGAAGCGACATTGTCGAGGACGCTGAGGCCCTTGAACAGAGCAAGATTCTGGAAGGTCCTGGCGACGCCCAGATGGGCCAGCTGCTGCGTCGGCACCTGAGCATAGCTGATCCCGTCGAACTGGACACGGCCGCGATCCGGGCGATAGACGCCGCTTATGACGTTGATCAGCGAACTCTTGCCGGCGCCGTTCGGGCCGATGATGGCGCGAATCTCGCCGGGACGGACCGACAGGTCGATATCGGCCAATGCCACGACGCCGCCAAACGACAGGCCGATGCCCTGCAGTGAGAGCAGCGGCGAGGCGACGCCGGCAACGGTTCCCGTCGGCTCGGCGCTGTCTTCGGACGGCTGCTGCCACGAGCTTGACGGTAGGCCGCGCGCAAATACTTCCGGCGCGTAGGCTGAAGCCTCCATCACTCCTAAGGCATAACTGGGCAGAGGCATTCCAATCGTCCCCGATGTTTTCAGCAGGCGCACAAATTCCCGTGGCCGCTCGACGGATCGAGCGCACCGGGCAAGCTCCATTCGTGTGCTGGCCGGAGCCTGTCCGGCCAGCCTATGGGGTGACTACTCCGCCGCCAGCGATGCTGCCGCCTCGGCGTTTTCCAGTTCGCGGACGAGCGGGATGACATGCTTGCCGAAATACTCGACCTCTTCCTGGAAGTGCAGGAAGCCGAGCAGGATAAGATCGGCGCCGGCGCGCTTCAGGTCGACGATGCGCTCGGCGACCTGCCGGGGCGTGCCGATCAGGTTCGAGCGGAAGCCGTCATTGTACTGGACCAGATCGTCGAAGGAGGATTTCGCCCAATTGCCCTCGCCTTCCGGCGAGGCTTTGCCGGCGTTCTTGACCTCGTGGCCGAAAGCGTTGACCGCCTCGGGGTTGGCCTTGGCGATGATCTCGGCGAGCACCGCCCTGGCCTCATCCTCGGTCTCGCGGACAACCGCGAAGGCGTTGACGCCAACCTTGACGGAATGGTTGTTGGCCTTTGCCTTGGACTGGATATCGTCGACCTGCTTGGCGATCTCGGCCGGTGTGTTGCCGTTGGTGAAGTACCAGTCCGAGACGCGCGATGCCATGTCGCGCGCGGCGCGCGACGAGCCGCCCTGGAAGATTTCGGGCAGCGGATGCGGCGGCTTCGGTTTGAGCGAATATTCGTTGAAACGGTAGAAATCGCCACGGAAGGTGAAGCTGTCCTCAGTCCATATTCCGCGCAACGCCCGGATGAATTCCTCCGAACGGCGGTAGCGCTCATCGTGGTCGAGCCAGTGCTCGCCGATGGCGTGGAACTCGCCGCGGAACCATCCGGAGACGAGGTTGATCGCGACGCGGCCATTGGTCAGGTAGCTGATGGTTGAGATCTGCTTGGCCGCCAGCGCCGGGTTCCACGGTCCTGGCAGGATCGCGGCGATGACCTTGAGCGTCGTGGTGGCCGCCAGCAGATCATGGCTGAAGGCCACCGATTCATGCTGTTCGTCGGCGCCGTAGCCGGCGGTGAAACGGATCTGGCTTAGCGCATAGTCGAAGCCGGACTTCTCGGCGATCTGCGCCAGCTTGCGATTGTACTCGGCCGAATGGTTGGTGCGCTGCTCGATATTGGAAATCACCAGGCCGCCTGAAACATTCGGCACCCAGTAGGCGAATTTGATCGGGTCGGCTTCTGCGTGTGCCATGAACTGTCTCCCATTCAGGCCGTGTCGTTGATCGCTCCGGTCGCGCCGGCTTCCCAATATTTATTATGTTTATAGAATATATATACAAAGAAGGATTTTCCGTTTTTGAGGCCCTCGTGGGACGGAAATACCAATTTTGCTCAGCCAACCCGGCTTGCCGGTGTCAGCTCATGACCGGCCCCTGCGCGGCATCGGCGCCGACAGCCTCGGCTGGCGGCAGCGTTTCCCGCAGCTTGGCAATCTCGGCCGCGACCGTCTGGGCATGGCGGGCAACCTCGGGCAGGCCCATGAGTTCGCCGAAAGTCCCTCGCGCCAGCGGACCGGCGACGAAGAGTGTCGTGAGCGTCCGGCCATCCTGGCCGACGGCGCGGCTGTCGAGATCTGTCTCGATGCCAAGCCCGTATTGGTCAGCCTTGATCAGCCCGGCCTCGGCCAGCGAGCGCAATGCCGGATTGAGTTGAAGCGCCTGCCCATGGGCCGGGCCGGTTGTATTGATGACGGCATCGAAGCGCGCGGTCTCGATCCGCGTCTGCCCGCGCCGTTGAAAGCTGACCGCCAGGCTGCCGTCCTCATCGTTCGATGCGACAAGCCTGGCGGCAATGGTGTCGAATGTGCCGGCCGCATAACGGCGGTCGAGCACGGAAGCGACCTGCGGTGCGATCCTGAAGCGATGCACGTCCCAGAACACGCGCAGCTGGCGGACCAGCCTTGCTCGCTCCGGCGGGGCTAGTGCGGCCCACAGCACAGGACCCTGCAGACGCAGTTGGTCGAAGACCGATTGCCAGTTGACATTGGCCGCACGCGCCGCTGCCAGCGTCGCGCGAATGTTCTTGAGCAGGCCAAGCGCCGTCGTCGCCGGCGCGGATGCAAAGTCGCCAAAAGGCTCGCCCCTGACGTCCGGGTGGCCACGCGAGCGCAGTCCGCGGCGCGATAGCGCCAGGATGCGGCCGCGATGGCCGCGGCGATCAAGTTCGGCGACCATGTCAGCCGAGGTCAGCCCGGAGCCGACGATCAGCACCGACGCCTCCGGCCCGATTCCGGCAAGTGCTGACGCGGCGTATGGGTCGGCGATGAAACCCGGCGCTTCCGACAGCGAGTCCAGCGCGGTGGGAATTCCAGGCTGCGGATGCGTTGCCGCCAGGACGACGATGTCGGCGGCAATTGGCCCACTGGGCGTCTGCACGGTCCAACCCGCGCCACTGGCATCACGCGTCACACGCGTGGCCGGACCTTCGACATGGCGGACCGTGCCTGAGCCGAGATGCGGCGCCAGATGTTCGGCGACGTAGCGGCCGAACACGCGCCGGCGCGGATAGGCATCGCCATTCTTCCAGATGGCGTCCGTGTCGCGCTCGAGTTCTCCGCTGCCGGTCAACCAGCGCGCAAAGTGCTGCGGATCGTCGGGAGCCATACTCATCCTGACAGCCGGGACATTGACCCGGTGCGACGGCTCCTCGCTGGAATAGGCGAGGCCGCCGCCCACGAAAGAGCGTGGCTCGATCACGGAAATGGAAATGCGCTCCCGCCGATGCATTTGCGCCAGATGCCAGGCTACCGCCGAGCCGGAAAAGCCGCCGCCGACAATGGCGACGCGCACCCGACGGGCGGGAGGGAGCGCGTTCACGAGGCGCTGGCGAGCGACTTCGGCCGGTGGTCGCCGGCGATGGTCTCGCCGAACGGGCCGGTGTTGACGGACGAAGCGGCTGATTTGACCGGGTGATCGGTCGGCAGTTTCGGCAGCACCAACTCGCCAAAGCGATAGGCTTCTTCCAGATGCGGATAGCCGGAGAGGATGAAGGTGTCGATGCCGAGGCGCCGGTATTCATCGATGCGCTCCGCGATCGTGTCGGGGTCGCCGACAAGCGCGGTCCCGGCGCCGCCGCGCACCAGGCCGACACCGGCCCAGAGATTGGGCGCGATCTCGAGCTTGGCGCGATTGCCGCCATGGAGCGCGCTCATCCGCGCCTGGCCGACCGAATCCATGCGGGCAAAGACTTTTTGCGCCGAGGCGATCGTCGCGTCGTCGAGCCGGCTGATCAGCCTGTCGGCGGCCGCCCAGGCTTCCTCCGTGGTTTCGCGGGCGATGACATGCAGGCGAATGCCGAAGGAGAGCTTGCGGCCGGCCTTCTCGGCCAGTTCGCGCACGCCATCCAGCTTGCGCTCGACATCGGCGGGCGGCTCTCCCCAGGTCAGATATTTGTCGATCTCCTGCGCCGCCACCACGGATCCGGCGTCGGACGAGCCGCCGAAATAGAGCGGCGGATAGGGCGTCTGCACCGGTGGAAACAGCAGCCTTCCGTCCTCGATGCGGAAATGCTCGCCCTCGTGCTCGACCGTCTCGCCGCTCAGCACCCGCTTGTAGATCTGCAGGAACTCCTGCGTCACCTCGTAGCGCTCGGCGTGCGACAGGAAGATGCCGTCGCCCTTGTTCTCCAGCGGATCGCCGCCGGTGACCACGTTGATCAGCAGGCGCCCGTTGGAGATGCGATCCAGCGTCGCCGTCATGCGCGCCGCCAGGGTCGGCGACTGCAGGCCGGGCCGCACGGCAACGAGGAAGCGCAAGCGCTCGGTCAGGGGCACCAGCGCCGATGCGATCACCCAGGAATCCTCGCATGCCCGGCCAGTCGGCAACAGCACGCCGTAGTACCCCAGCGTGTCGGCGGCCTTCGCCACTTGCGTCAGATACGGCAGATCGACGGCCCTGCCGCCTTCCGTCGTGCCGAGATAGCGGCTGTCGCCATGCGTCGGCAGGAACCAAAGCACCTTGATGCGTTCTGGAATGTCTCTGGTCATGGCCTGCCTCCCGTATGCTGACGGCGGCCAGATATGCCTGCTTTGGTTGGGGGCAAGCGCAAAAGGGTGTGCATGGCGTCGTCCTGTCCGGGGTGGAAACCAGATCGCCAGTGCAGATTGCTTATTCCACAAATTCTGTAGAGTTAGTTTATTCCAATTCTGTTGACGGGATTAGAAATTTTCTCCATCCGCCGAACCCGACTCACTGGCTGTCACGCTTTGCCCGGGTGCGAATTGCAGGCCGAAGCCGCCCCTCGCATTAGGGACTTTCTGATTTTCATTCTAATCTGACCATTCCGGCGACCTAAGCCACGGATTTCCCATGGACCTGGATCCTTCGACTCTCAATCGGGCTGTTCCGCTCCGCGATCAGATCTATCATCAGATTCGCAACCTTATCGTCGTCGGACAGATGAGGCCCGGAGAAGTGATCAACGAGGTGGCTATTGCGGAAGCGCTCGGTGTTTCGCGTACCCCGGTGCGCGAGGCGGTCAAGCGCATCAGTGACGAGGGTCTGGTCAACATCCTGGCGCAGACCGGCACCTATGTCGCCCCGATCAGCCGGGCCGACCTGGAAGAAGCCTACGTCATCCGCCGGGCCCTGGAGATGGAAAGCACGAGGCGCGCGGCCGCCAAATTCTCACCGGCAGCCGGCGAATTGCTGGAAGACAATATGGCGGCGCACCGGCTTGCCATATCGCGGGGCAGATATGCCACCGCGATACAGCTCGACGACGTCTTTCACCGGACCATCGCCGAAATCTGCGGCCTGCCGATGATCTGGAGAGCCGTCGACATCTCCAAGGCGCAGATGGATCGCGGCCGCCATCTCGTCATCCCGAAGCCCGGCTATGGCGAACAGACGATCGAGCAGCATGAGGCCATCTTCGAGGCGCTGAAACGTCACGACGCCGAGGGCGCCGCGCGAGCGATGGAACACCATCTCGAGACATCGTTGCGCAACACGCTCGAAGTCGCGGCCGACCTTCTCGGCTGAAGCCGCCAAGGCCCGCCGCCAGGGTCGCGTGTCGGGCGGATGACCTGTTAGCGGGAATTGCCGTTTAACCCGGCAACCGGCCGAAGCCAGCGGCAAAGCGCGCCACCATCGCCAAGCCGACCTCACTTGGCCGCATCGCGGGGGCCCGGTCGTGGATCGGGATGCCGGCGCGGGCACCAAACAGCCGCTTGCCGTAGCAGATCAGGTTTTCGATGCCCTGCATGACGAAGACCGCTGCCGGCAGCATTTTTGCGTACTCGGCCTCGGCCGTTGCTTCGTCTCCGGCGCGGAAAGCCTCATAGGCCCGCACGACACGATCGATGCAATCCGGCGCCAGGATCATGCCACGGCAACCGATGCGGAAGTTGTCGATCAGTTCCAGGCCACCGCGCCCGTTGAAAACGGGGATCCGGCCTTCGGTGCGCTCGATCAGGCCGGCGATGTCGGTGACCGGGCCCTCGCCCTTGATCAGGCTTATGTTGGGATGAAGCGTGACGAGTTCGCGGATTTCGTCGGATGTCAGGCCGCGTCCGAAAAAGGCCGGAGCATTCTGGATTGCCACCGGCAGATCAGTCGCCTCGGCGACACGGCCGAAGAAGCGGATATACTCCAGCGCCCCATAGGACCCGACCGGCGGCTGCTGCAGGATCACCCAGTCCGCCCTGACGCTTTCGGCATGACGAACTTGCGCGATTTGCTCGGCCACAGAAGAGCCGAAGATGGTGAAGGCGAGCGGCACCTTGCCGGCGGTATCTTCCGCCGTCCAGTCCATGATCGTCCGGCGCTCGGCCTCTGTCAGCTTGGCGACTTCCGTCGCCAGGCCAAGCGCCGCCATGCCGTGAGCGCCGCTCGTCAAGCAGATCTCGACCTGCCTGCGCATCGCCGCGCGGTCTAGCCGTTCGTTCTCATCAAAGAGCGCATAGAGGATGACATGAATGCCATGGAAATCATCGGGTGTGAATTTTGTCATGCGGACCTCAATGGCTTTCGCGTGGAATGGCGTGGCCACGGCTTCCCACAAGGAAATCGAGATCGGCGCCACGGTCCGCCTGCAGGACATGGTCGACGTAAAGGCCTTGATAGCCGCCGCGCATCGCCGGCTCAGGCGCAACCCAGGACATTCGCCGCCGCGCCAACTCCTGTTCCGAGACGTCGAGATGCAGCTTCCGCGCTTCGACATCGAGCTCGATCATGTCGCCGCTACGGACCAGCGCCAGCGGGCCGCCGATGGCGGCTTCGGGTGCCGCATGCAGAACGACGGTGCCGAAGGCGGTGCCGGACATGCGGGCATCGGATATGCGGATCATGTCGCGGACGCCTTGCTTCAACAGCTTGCGAGGCAGGGCCATGTTGCCGACCTCGGCCATGCCCGGATAGCCTTTCGGGCCGCAATTTTTCAGCACCATGATCGAGGTCCCGTCGATGTCGAGTGAGAGATCATCGACGCGCGCCTTGTAGTCGTCGATGTCCTCGAACACGACGGCACGGCCGCGATGCTTCATCAATCCGGGCGAAGCGGCCGAAGGTTTGATGATGGCGCCATCTGGTGCCAGATTGCCGCGCAGCACCGCGATACCGCCCTGGGCGGTGAGCGCCTTGTCGCGTGGGCGGATCACTTCGGGATTGTAGTTTTGGGCATCGGCGATGTTGTCGCGCACGGCCTTGCCTGTGACCGTCAGCGCGTCGAGATCGAGCAGATCGGCGATCTCCTTCATGACGGCCGGAATGCCGCCGGCGTAGCAGAAATCCTCCATCAGGAAGCGGCCGGACGGCATCAGGTCGAGGATGGTCGGCACGTCGCGGCCGTATCTATCCCAATCGTCCAGCGTCAGTTCGGTGCCGACGCGGCCAGCGATGGCGATGAGATGCACGACCGCATTGGTCGAGCCGCCGATCGCGCCGTTGACGCGGATGGCGTTGGCGAAGGCCGCCTTCTTGAGGATGTCCGACAGGCGCAGATCCTCATTGACCATCTCGACGATGCGCCGCCCGGTCATGCGGGCAATGCGGCTGCGGCGCGCATCGACAGCCGGATAGGCGGCATTGCCCGGCAGCGTCAGGCCGAGCGCCTCGACCATCGAGGCCATGGTCGAGGCCGTGCCCATGGTCATGCAATGGCCGGGCGAACGCGACATGGCGCTCTCTGCATTGGCGAAATCCTGCTCGCTCATCACACCGGCGCGGACATCCTCGGAGAATTTCCACACATCGGTGCCGGAGCCAATCTCGCGGCCCTGGAAGCGGCCATTGAGCATCGGTCCGCCGGAAATGACGATCGATGGCAGGTCGCAGGAGGCCGCGCCCATGACCAGCGACGGTGTGGTCTTGTCGCAGCCGGCCATCAGCACGACGCCGTCCATCGGATTGCCCCGGATCGCTTCCTCGACATCCATCGAGGCCAGGTTGCGGAACAGCATCGCGGTCGGCCGCAGATTGGATTCACCGCAGGAGAAGACCGGGAATTCGAGCGGCAAGCCGCCGGCCTCCAGCACGCCGGCCTTGATGTGTTCGATCAGGCCACGGAAATGGACATGGCAAGGCGTGAATTCGGAGAAGGTGTTGCAGATGCCGATCACCGGGCGGCCGTCGAAAGCATCGTCGGGCAGGCCGTTGTTCTTCATCCAGCTGCGATGGATGAAAGCATCCTTGCCTTGGCCGCCGAACCAATGCTGCGATCGTCTCTTGGTCATGGTTTTCCCGGAATTCAGGCGGGATGCTGGAGCTGGCTCAGCCCGCCATCGACGACGAGCGTGGCCGCGTTCATGAACGGGCACTCGTCGGAAATCATAAACACCGCAGCCAGCGCGATCTCGCGCGCCGTGGCGATGCGGCCGCCGGGATGCAGCGCCATGGTGTTGGCGCGCGCCGCCGCCGGATCAGGAAAGCTGTTCCAGTAGTCGATGGCCTTCTGCGTCTCGACATAGCCGGGCGCCAGCGCGTTCACCCGCACGCCTTGCGCCGCATATTCGAGCGCCAGCGATTTGGTCAGGCCGAGCAGTGCATGCTTGGCGACGGGATAGGGAAATGTGTGCGGGATGATGGTGAAGCTGTGCGTCGAGGCGACGTTGAGGATGGCGCCGCCGCCGGCTGCTATCATGCCCGGCAGCACCGCCTTGCTGCAATTCCAGGCGCCCTTGACGTTGACGTCGAAATTGCGATTCCACTCTTCCTCGGTCGCATCGAGCGGCGTCGAGAACACATTGACCCCGGCATTGTTGATCAGCGCGTCGATGGGGCCTATCTCGGCGTTCGCCCGTTGAACGGCAGCGGCAATCGCGGCGCCGTCGCTTATGTCTGCCGAGGCATGCCCGACATGGCCTTGCGATGCGGCAAGACCAGCGACGGTCTCGTCCAGCAACGCTTCGTCGCGGTCGACCAAGAATAGCCTTGCGCCTTCGGCAAGGCAGGCCTCGGCTATCGCCAGCCCGATGCCTTGCGCGGCACCGGTCAGGAAGATGCGTTTGCCTGACAGACGCTCAGCCATTTTTGTCCCTCCAGCTTAACGCCGACCCAATGCCGACGAGCGCAGATTGTCGAGCAACACCGCCAGCAGCAGGATCACGCCGCGCACGATGTATTGGTAGAAGGCCGGGATGTTGAGCAGGTTCATGGCGTTCTCGGCGATACCCATGATCAGCACGCCGACGATGACGCCCGACATGGTGGCGCGGCCGCCCGCAAGCGAGACGCCGCCGAGCACGCAGGCCGAGATGACCGAAAGCTCCAAGCCGACCGCGGCGTTGGGCTGGCCGGAGGTGATGCGCGACGCCAGCAGGATGCCGGCAATGCCGCAGACGACGCCCTGCAGCGCGAAGATCCAGATGCGCGTCCGGTCGACATTGACACCGGCAAGGCGCGAGGCTTCGGGATTGCCGCCGATGGCCAGCGTGTTCTTGCCGAAGACGGTGCGGTTGAGGACGAAGCCGAAGATGCAAAACAGGATGGCGAGCACCCAGACCGGCGTCGGTATGCCGAGCAGTTTCGACAGCGCCAGCTGGTAGAAATCCGGGCTGTTGATGCCTACAGCGCGGCCGTCGGACGCGATCAGCGCCAGGCCACGCACGATCTGCATGGTGGCCAGCGTCGTGATCAGCGCGTTGATGCGAAACTTGGCGATGACGATGCCGTTGATGAAGCCAACGAAACCACCACAGGCGATTGCCGCCAGGAGGCCGAGCAGGATCGAGCCGGTGTAGTTCGATGCCATGACGGCGACCATCCCGGCAAAGGCAACGATCGAGCCGACCGACAGGTCGAAGTCGCGCGCGGCAAGGCAGAACATCATGGTGCAGGCGACGATGCCGACGGTGACTACCGACTGCAGCAGGCCGAGCATATTGCGGTCGGTGAGGAAGTTCGGCACCAGCAGCGACACGAGGGCAAAAGCGACGACGAAAATGACGACAAGGCCCTGTTCGCCGAGCAGGATTTTTTTCAACTGGTCGGTCATGCCAAAAGTCCTCAGGATGCGATCGCGTCGGGGGTTTTCTGATCGGGGAGAGCGGCGGCCAGGATCGCCCTTTCGGCGAACTGGTCGCGGGTGAGTTCGGCACTGACGCGCCCGCCGCACATCACCAGGATGCGATCGCAGATGCCCATCACCTCCGGCAGTTCGGACGAGACGACGACGATCGCCAGGCCGTCCTCGGCAAGCTGGTAGAGCAATTCGTAGATTTCCGACTTGGCACCGACATCGATGCCGCGCGTCGGCTCGTCGACGATGAGGACGCGCACGCCCTGTTCGGACAGCCAGCGGCCAAGGATGACCTTCTGCTGGTTGCCACCGGAGAGGTTGATGATGTCCTGCTTGCGCGACGGCGTGCGCACCTTGAGCTTCTTGATGAAGGTCTCGGCGGTGGCGATCTCGCTGGCGCGGTTCAGCATGCCGAAGCGTGTGTGATGGCGCCGCGAGGAGATGTTGATGTTCTCCTCGATCGAACGGCCCTGGATGATGCCATCGTGCTTGCGGTCTTCCGAGCACAGCACGACGCCTGCCCGGATCGACCCGTGCGGGTCGGTTGCATGCACCATCTTGCCGTCGACGGTGATGGTACCACCTGAACGCGGATCGGCGCCGAAGACGAGCCGCATCAATTCCGAGCGCCCGGCGCCGATCAGGCCGAAGAAGCCGACGATCTCGCCGGCGCGGGCCTGAAAGCTGGCCGGCGTCTTCAATTTGGCGCCAGAGAGAGCCTCGACCTTCAGGCGGACATCACCTGACTTGCGTGGACGAAACCCCCAGATGTCCGAGATTTCGCGACCGACCATTTCAGCGACGACCTGATCGCGGGTGACATCTTTCAGCGAAGCATGGTGTGCCGCGAGCTTGCCGTCGCGCAACACGGTCAGGCTGTCGCAGAGCCGGAACACCTCGTCCAGCCGGTGCGAGACATAGATGATGACCTTACCCTCGCCGCGCAGGCGGTCGATCAGAGCAAACAGGATTTCGCTTTCACGCGAGGAGAGCGACGAGGTCGGCTCGTCCAGCGCGATGACGCGCGCATCGAGCATGATCGCCTTGGCGATCTCGACCATCTGGCGTTCGCCGATCGACAGCGTCTTGACCTTGCGGCGCATGTCGATGTCGATGCCGGCCGATTTCAGCTTGGCGCCGACGTCGTCCAGCATGCGGCGGCCGGCGATGATGCCGGCGTTGGCAGGAAAACGGCCGAGGCTGAGATTTTCGGCAACGGTGAGTTCAGGAACGAGCTGTAGTTCCTGGTGAATGACGATGACTCCATTGTCGAAGGCATCCCGGGTCGAGGCATAGGCCTGGACCTTGCCATCGATGCGTATCTCGCCCTCATCGGCATGCTGGTCGCCGGACAGGATCTTGATCAGGGTGGATTTGCCGGCGCCGTTCTCGCCCATCAGGCCGTGCACGGCGCCCTTGTCGACGCCGAACGAGACGTCCGACAGCGCCTTGACGCCCGGATAGGTCTTGGTGATGTGCGAGAAGTCGAGAAAGGACACGGGCGATGATCCTTCTTTGTCATGAGAAACAGGCGGCGGGATGAGCCGCCGCCTGTTTGTACAGGGAGGATTATTCGATGCCGAGGCCCTGGCGGACCTTCTGGTAGTCGTCGCGCTTGGCGAGCGCACCGGAGGTCAGGATCAGCTTCTCCGGTTCCTTGTTGTTGGCAACCCAGTCATACATGTTGAGCGCCGTTTCGTAGCCATGGCGCTTCGGCGAGATGATCACGGTGCCGACGAAGCCGGTGGCGGTCGGCTTCTTGAACTCGTTGATCGCCGAATCCGCGCCGCCGATGCCGACGCCGATCATGCCGTCCGCCGGAATGCCGACGCTTTCCGAGGCGCGCACGGCGCCAAGCACGGCCTCGTCGTTGAGGCCGAAGGACACCCACTTCTTGATGTCGGCATGGGCGTTGAGCACGACCGTCGCGGCGTTGAGCGCGGCTTCGGTGTCGGTCTTGGCCTGCGGCGCGTCGAAAATATTCTCAGCCTTGAAGCCGTTCGCCTTGAGCACCGAGATGGCGCCTTCGACGCGATCGACTGCGGTCGGCAGTTGGTCGTAGGAGACGCGGATGGCGCCAACCTCGTCGGCCTTCCAGCCACGCGCCTTCATCTCGTCGACGATCGCCTGGCCGACGGCTTCGCCGATCTTGGTTGCCGAGATGCCCATATGCGGCACGTCTTCGAGCGCCTTGCCGTCGGCGCCGACCAGACGGTCGTCGACGGGCTTCACCTTGAGGTTGTGGGCGGCGGCCTTGGCGACGATGCCGGGGCCGAGTTTCACGTCGGGCGTGCAGACGATGAAGCCCTGGGCGCCCTGGGCGCCGAGATTGTCGATCGCCGACATCAGCTTCTCGCCGTCCTCAGCGCCGATCTTGACGAGGGTAAAACCCTTTTCCTTGGCGGCCTGGTCGGCGAATTTCCATTCGTCCTGGAACCACGGTTCCTCGGGCTGTTTGACGATGAAACCGATCTTGGTGTCCTGAGCATAGGCAGAAGCGATGGTCGTGACAGACAGCACGGCAAGCGCACCCGCGACGAGCGCGGTCTTTAGAAGTCGCATGATTTCCTCCCAGCGATAGGCCGGGCGCTCAGCCCGGATGCCGGAGTCTCTAATCGCTTTTATCATACTCGTCAATTGATCTGGTATGATAATTAAGCTACATGCTCTGATCAGCGATCGCTGGCGCAAATCATCCGCATCCGGTAAGGCCGGACCGGTTGTGCGAGATCAGTGGTTTCGCCGCCTTGGAGGAGGGCTGAGGTGACCGAAACTTCGAAGAAGACGCAAGGCGACACGGCCACCCGCCGCCCGCGCGTCATGCCCGACGTGACCAAGGCAATGGCCTCAGACATCTTTTCCGGACGCTATCCGGCCGGCTCCTCCTTGCCGACCGAAAATGAACTCGGCGTCGAATACGGCGTCAGCCGCACCGTCATCCGCGAAGCCTTGAAGGTGCTGGCCGCCAAGGGGCTGGTATTGTCGCGGCCGCGGGTCGGCACCATTGTCTGCAACGAGGACGACTGGAACATCATCGACCCGCAGGTGCTGGCCTGGCACGCACCGCATGCGCTGGACGACAAGCTGTTCGACGCCATTCTCGAGACACGCCGGGCCATCGAACCGCTGGTCGCCGAATTGGCCGCCACGCGCGCGACGTTGCAGGAGATCGCCGACCTCGAAGCGGCCTGGCGCGGCATGGCGGCCGCAGGCGAGGACCTCGTCGCGTTTTCGCGCAGCGACATCGCCTTCCATCAGATCGTCTATGCAGCGAGCCACAACCCGATCTTTCGCCAGATCGGCAATCTGATCGACACCGGACTGAAATTCTCGCTGGAGGCGACGGCGGTGATTTCGCTCGACCGGCGCATGGAAGCAGTTGCGGCGCACCGCGAAGTGGTCGAGGCGCTGCGCATGCGTGACGCCGAGGCGGCACGTGGGGCGGCAAACAAGATCCTCGATCTCGCGGCGCGCGACCTCGTCAGCGCCAAGAAACTCAAGAGCAACTGAGACTGCGCATGAAAATCATCTCGCTCACCACCTACATCGTTCCGCCGCGCTGGCTGTTCCTGAAGATCGAAACCGATGCCGGCGTCACCGGCTGGGGTGAGCCGGTCGTCGAAGGCAGGGCGCTGACCGTCGAGGCGGCGGTCAAGGAGCTGGGTGACTACCTCATCGGCAAGGACCCCCGCCTGATCGAGGATCACTGGACGGTGATGCATCGCGGCGGCTTCTACCGTGGCGGGCCGATCCTGATGAGCGCCATTGCCGGCATTGACCAGGCGCTGTGGGACATCAAGGGCAAGGCGCTTGGCGTGCCCGTGCATGAACTGCTCGGCGGCAAATTGCGCGACACGATCAAGGTCTATTCCTGGATCGGCGGCGACCGTCCGGCGGAGGTCGTGGCGGGTGCCAGCGAAATGGTGGCGCGTGGCTTCCTGGCGCTCAAGATGAATGGCACCGAGGAACTGCAGATCGTCGACAGCCATGACAAGATCGATGCGGCAGTCGAGCGGGTCGCCATGGTGCGCGAGGCCGTCGGACCCAACATCGGCATTGCCGTCGACTTTCATGGCCGCGTGCATCGGCCGATGGCGCGCGCCCTGGTCAAGGAGCTTGAGCCGTACAGGCTGATGTTCATCGAGGAGCCGGTGCTCAGCGAAAACCGCGAGGCGCTGAAGGAGATCGCAGCCCTCGGCTCGACGCCGATCGCGCTCGGCGAGCGGCTCTACAGCCGCTGGGACTTCAAGTCGGTGTTCGAGGAAGGCGTCGTCGACATCATCCAGCCCGATTTGTCGCATGCGGGCGGCATCACCGAATGCCGCAAGATCGCGGCGATGGCGGAAGCCTATGACGTGGCGGTGGCGCCGCACTGCCCGCTCGGGCCGATCGCGCTTGCCGCATGCCTGCAGCTCGACGCTGTCAGCTACAACTGCTTCATCCAGGAACAGAGCCTCGGCATCCACTACAACGCCGCCAACGACCTGCTCGACTATGCCGCCAACAAGGATGTCTTCCGCTACGAGGATGGCTATGTCGCCATTCCCGACGGCCCGGGCCTCGGTGTCGAGATCGATGAGGACTATGTTAGGGAACGCGCCAAGGAAGGCCATCGCTGGCGCAATCCGATCTGGCGCCACAAGGACGGTTCCTTCGCCGAGTGGTGATGGCTTGAGCATTTGCGAGACTGCTGGCAATCTCCACGCACAGTTGGAGGAAAGAACGTGAAGCTCAAGATCCCCTATTTCGATAATATGGAGATCGAGTTTGATGATGATGACTACGACCCGGCCGATCAGCGAGCCGCCGCTGCCCTCAATACCTTCCTGACGCTCACATCCGACGATCGGTTAAAGGACAGCCGGCACGTCTATGCCTACTATCAGGATTTCCGGGAAACAGTAGGCGGAGAAGATTGGATGGACGAGGAAATGGGAGTGCCCGAAAAGCCCGAGGATATCTGGTCCTTTGTCCATCCCAATGTGCTTGGCATCTGGCCGGGCTACGACGATGACGCCAATCACTATGTTTTTCTGGAAGCCGAATGCGGCTGGGAGGAAGAGCACGGTCTGCTGCTGGTATGGCGCAACGGCGCGATGCTGAACAAGGCCGGCAGCTTCGATGGCCATGCGACGAACGCCAACGCCTTTGCCGACGATAGTTTGCGGGACATTGTCTATAAGGCATCCAACCCGGATTATACGACGCGGGCTCCAGAAAGCTGAGCAGCGCCATAAAGATGCCAATGACGCTCGATGGAAATGGCAATGCAGAACGCGCGGGCGATGCAGGCCTTTCGCGGGACATTGTCACGGGAAATTCGAAGCACGGCTGACAGGTTCATGCCGTCGCCAGCCTAGGTCTAGAGGGACTGTTTGGTGGAGCCAATCGGGATCGAACCGACGACCTCTTGAATGCCATTCAAGCGCTCTCCCAACTGAGCTATGGCCCCACTTCCGGCAGTCAACCGGCGCCGTTTCCGGCGAAGAGATCCGGCGCGGGTTGGAGACCGCGCCGTTAGTGCAGGCGGCTTCTAACCCCGCCTTTCGTCAATATCAAGCCTTCGAGAGCCGCTTTTTCTTCGCAGGCTACGAAAGCCTGCAAACGCCCGCTTTCAAGGCCGATCAGACCTCATCGTCATCGTCGCCGACGCCGATCATGTCGGCAACGTCGTCGTCTTCTTCCTCTTCGTCGGCAAGGAAAGTGTCATCCTCGTCGTCGCCGAGATCGACGTCGTCCTCGTCGTCGCCGAGATCCGGCAGGTCGTCGCCCTTGACGTCCTCGTCGGCCTCTTCGAGCGAGACGACCTCAACGCCTTCTTCTTCCTCGGCGTCCACTTCCTTCTCGGCCACTTCCTCTTCCTCCTCGAGAGCGGCAATCTTGCCTTCCTCGAAATAGGAACGCGGATAGGTCTTGCCAGTGTAGGGCGAGACGATCGGGTCCTTGTTCAGGTCGTAGAATTTTCGGCCCGTCTCCGGGTCGATACGTTTTGTGCCAAGTTCGGTTTTTGCCACGGCAAGCCTCGTCAATAAAAGAGTGGTCCCCTTAACCACAGTTTGCAGCGCTGTCAAAGCGAAAAGCCGGCGTCACAAAACCATGCATTGAAAGGCCTCGCGTCAGGGGATGACCACGGGGGATGACCATTTCGGCCCGCCGTGATACGAGACCGCCGCAACAAATGAAAAACGCCGGCCCGCCGGCATTTCGTCCAGGGAAATTCCATGTCTCACGCCGCCGCCCCAAAGTCGGCCACCGCCCGCAGATCATCAGCGCTTTCCGGCACGGCCCGCGTGCCGGGCGACAAGTCGATCTCGCACCGCTCCTTCATGTTCGGCGGCCTCGCCTCCGGCGAGACCCGCATCACCGGCCTGCTCGAAGGCGAGGACGTGATGCGCACGGGCGCTGCCATGAAGGCGATGGGCGCACATATAGAAAAACGCGGCGCGGAGTGGGTAATCCGCGGCACCGGCAACGGCGCGCTGCTGCAGCCGGAAGGCCCGCTCGATTTCGGCAATGCCGGCACCGGCTCGCGGCTCACCATGGGCCTGGTCGGCACCTATGACATGGAAACGACCTTTATCGGCGACGCCTCGCTGTCCGGCCGGCCGATGGGCCGGGTGCTCGAACCCTTGCGCCAGATGGGCGTGCAGGTGCTGAAGGCGACACCGGGCGACCGCATGCCGATCACGCTGCATGGGCCTAAGCATGCCGCACCGATCACCTACCGTGTGCCGATGGCATCGGCACAGGTCAAGTCGGCGGTGCTGCTCGCCGGTCTCAACACGCCGGGCATCACGACCGTCATCGAACCTGTCATGACGCGCGACCACACCGAAGAGATGCTGAAAGGCTTCGGCGCCAATCTCTCGGTCGAGACCGACGAGCGCGGCGTGCGCCACATCTTCATCGAGGGCCAGGGCAAGCTGACCGGCCAGACCATCGCAGTGCCGGGCGACCCGTCCTCGGCCGGTTTCCCGCTGGTGGCCGCACTGATCGTGCCGGGATCGGACATAACAATCGAAAACGTGCTGATGAACCCGACCCGCACCGGGCTTTTGCTGACGCTGCAGGAAATGGGCGGCAAGATCGACATCTTGAACCCGCGCAACGCCGGCGGCGAGGATGTCGCCGATCTGCGCGTGCGTTACTCCGAACTGAAGGGCGTCATTGTGCCGCCCGAGCGGGCGCCGTCGATGATTGACGAGTACCCCGTGCTTGCGGTCGCTGCCAGCTTCGCCGAGGGCGAAACGCTGATGCAGGGGCTGGAAGAGTTGCGGGTGAAAGAATCCGACCGGCTGTCGGCCGTCGCCAATGGGCTCAAGCTCAACGGCGTCGACTGCACCGAGGGCGAAGCTTCGCTTGCCGTGCGCGGCAAACCGGGCGGCAAGGGGCTGGGCGGCCATCCCAACGGCCAGGACACGACGGTGCAGACCCATCTCGACCACCGCATAGCCATGAGCTTTCTGGTGATGGGCCTGGCGACGGAAAAGCCGGTGACTATTGATGACCAAGCGATGATCGCGACCAGCTTTCCCGAGTTCATGGGGCTGATGACTGGGCTGGGCGCGGAGATCGGGTGACGTTCATGGCAATCGCTAGCGTTGGAGATTGCGCTCTAACAGAGATGTCGGCGGGACAGCACCTCCCTCTGTCCTGCCGGATATCTCCCCCGCCAGGGGGGATATCAGTCGTAATCGCGGCTCTCGCCAATAGTCAACGCAGCAGAATTGAGCGGAGCGCCAAAGCCGCCAATCTCCCCCCTTGCGGGGGAGATGTCCGGCAGGACAGAGGGGGGTGGGAAGGATCGCGGCGCTTGTCTTTTTCATCGCGCCTTTCGATCGCGGCGGCCAGCCAATGAGCATCCCCTTCACCATCGCCATCGACGGGCCCGCCGGCGCCGGCAAGGGCACCCTTGCCCGCCGGCTCGCCGACCATTACCGGCTGAACCTGCTCGACACCGGTCTCACCTATCGCGCCGTGGCCTATGCATTGCTCCAGCACGCGCTGCCGCTAGACAATGTCTCGGCGGCCGAAACCGCTGCCCGCCAGGTCGATCTGGCGAAGCTCGACCGGGCGGTTCTGTCGGCGCATGCGGTTGGCGAGGCGGCCTCGAAGGTCGCGGTGTTCCCGACCGTGCGACGCATCCTGGTCGAAAAGCAGCGCGACTTCGCCCAGACACCCCCCGGCGCTGTGCTTGACGGGCGCGACATCGGCACCGTCGTCTGCCCCGACGCCGACATCAAACTCTATGTGACAGCGAGCGCCGAGGTGCGGGCGCAGCGGCGGTTGGCCGAGATCGAGAGCATCGGCGGCACCGCTGACTTTACCGAAATCCTCGCCGATATCGTGCGCCGCGACGAGCGCGACATGGGCCGCGCCGACTCGCCGTTGAAGCCGGCCGCCGACGCGCACTTGCTTGATACCAGCGAAATGGCTATAGAAGCCGCGTTTCTTGCAGCCAAGGCGATCATCGACGACGTGCTGGCCAAGAGAGACAAAGCCTGATCCGGGTTTTTCCCTCGCGTTTCCGTTGTCGGAGGCGAAGAAGACACCCATATCGGGCACGAACCAGCCTGCCAGCATTCTTCATGCGCCGGAATTGCCGCTTAAAGAGCGGCCCAGGGCTTTTGTAGCCCGGAACGCCGGCAGGCTAACGCAACGCTAACCCACGGCGCCCGTCCCGCTTGAGATGCGGGACATTCCAGGAGAAACAATGTCAGCTGCAAATCCCACTCGCGATGATTTCGCGAGCCTGCTCGAAGAATCATTTACCACAGGCCATTCCGGCGAAGGCCAGGTCGTCAAGGGCACGATCACCGCGATCGAAAAGGACATGGCCATCATCGACGTCGGCCTCAAGGTCGAAGGCCGCGTGCCGCTGAAGGAATTCGGCGTCAAGGGCAAGGACACCACCCTCAAGGTCGGTGACACCGTCGAAGTCTATGTCGAGCGCATCGAAAACGCGCTTGGCGAAGCGATGCTTTCCCGTGAGAAGGCCCGCCGCGAAGAGAGCTGGGTCCGTCTCGAAGAGAAGTTCACCAAGGGTGAGCGCGTCGAAGGCGTCATCTTCAACCAGGTCAAGGGCGGCTTCACCGTCGACCTCGACGGCGCCGTGGCCTTCCTGCCGCGCAGCCAAGTCGATATCCGCCCGATCCGCGACGTCTCGCCGCTGATGCACAACCCGCAGCCCTTCGAGATCCTCAAGATGGATCGCCGCCGCGGCAACATCGTGGTGTCGCGCCGCACCGTGCTCGAGGAAAGCCGCGCCGAACAGCGTTCGGAAATCGTGCAGAACCTCGAAGAAGGCCAGGTTGTCGAAGGCGTCGTCAAGAACATCACCGATTACGGTGCGTTCGTCGACCTCGGCGGCATCGACGGCCTGCTGCATGTCACCGACATGGCATGGCGCCGCGTCAACCATCCGACCGAAATCCTCAACATCGGTCAGACGGTCAAGGTGCAGATCATCCGCATCAACCAGGAAACCCACCGTATCTCGCTCGGCATGAAGCAGCTCGAGAGCGATCCGTGGTCCGAGATCGGCACCAAGTTCCCGATCGGCAAGAAGATCAAGGGTACCGTCACCAACATCACCGACTACGGCGCATTCGTCGAGCTGGAGCCGGGCATCGAAGGTCTCATCCACGTTTCGGAAATGTCGTGGACGAAGAAGAACGTGCATCCCGGCAAGATCCTGTCGACGACCCAGGAAGTCGACGTTGTGGTGCTCGAGGTCGATCCGGCCAAGCGCCGCATCTCGCTCGGCCTCAAGCAGACGCTTGAGAATCCGTGGCAGGCTTTCGCCTCGAGCCATCCGGTCGGCAGCCAGGTCGAGGGCGAGGTCAAGAACAAGACCGAGTTCGGCCTGTTCATCGGCCTCGAAGGCGACGTGGACGGCATGGTGCACCTTTCCGACCTCGACTGGACGCGTCCGGGCGAGCAGGTCATCGAAGAGTACAATCGCGGCGACATGGTCAAGGCGCAGGTGCTCGACGTCGACATCGACAAGGAGCGCATCTCGCTCGGCATCAAGCAGCTGGCCAAGGATACGGTCGGCGAAGCGGCGACTTCAGGCGAACTGCGCAAGAACGCGGTCGTCACCTGTGAAGTCATCGGCGTGAAGGATGGCGGTCTGGAAGTGCGGCTGGTCGACAGCGGCATCGAAACCTTCATCAAGCGCTCCGATCTGAGCCGCGATCGCGACGAGCAGCGCCCCGAGCGCTTCACCGTCGGCCAGAAGGTCGACGCCCGCGTCATCGCCTTCGACAAGAAGACCCGCAAGCTGCAGGTCTCGATCAAGGCGCTGGAAATCGCAGAAGAGAAGGAAGCCGTCGCTCAGTACGGCTCGACCGACTCCGGCGCTTCGCTGGGCGACATCCTGGGTGCCGCGCTGAAGAAGCAGGGCAGCTAAGCCCCTTCGCACAGGCTCGAAAACAAAACCCCGCCGGAGCGATCCGGCGGGGTTTTTCTTGACCGACGTGAAAGGTCGGAAGGTTACGCCCGGCCATAAAGCGGCACCAGCGTGCCGCTCATCGCCTGATTGGCCGGCGAGGCAAGGTAGGCGATGGCTTCGGCGGCGGCTTCGAGGCTAACCCATCTGGTGACATCGGCATCCGGCATATCGGCGCGGTTTGCCGGCGTGTCGAGCGTCGACGGAGCCACGGCATTGACCAGGATGCCCCTGTGCTTCAGCTCCTCGGCCATCGCCACCGTCATCGCTGCCACCGCCGCCTTGCTGGCCGCGTAGGCGACCGAGCCCGCGCCCTTGCGCGGCTGCAATGCAGCCCGTGCAGCGATATTGACGATGCTGCCTGCCGTGTCTGACGCCAGCATCGAGCGCACCGCCGCACGACAGCACAGGAAGGCGGTGCGTGCATTGGTGTCCATCATCTCGGCAAAGGACGCCGACTCGATCTTCTCCACCGGCGCCCCGGTGAAGCCACCGGCCAGGTGGATCGAGCCCCACAGGCCTGGAACCTGACTGTAGAAGGCCTCGACCTTGGCGGAGTCCGAGAGATCGACATTGTGCACCAGCTTGACACGGTCATGCGCGGTGAAAGGGAAATGTGCTGGTGCGGCGGCATGGGCATTGGGCACATGGCAGATCGCGCCGTCACTCAGCAGTTTGCCGACAACCGCACCGCCGAGTGCACCGGTTCCGCCGGTCACGACGATATGCTTGCCTTCAAGGGTTTCCGTCATCTTGGCCGCTCCTGTCATTTTTTTATCGTTAGGTCGTTTCTTCTGCCGCGCCGACGCGAAGCGTCGCGCCTTTCGCGCCATCACTCAACTGCAATCTCGACATGGCAGTTGTCGCGTCTTTGCATGCGTCCGCCCACCGGTCAGCCGTGGGATCATGCCGGCCGAGACGGGAAGCACGCGCCGCCGATGTTCAGTCAACCGTGATTTCGATGACGCGCGGCAGTCCGGTTGCCCGGGCGCGTTTCAGCGCGTCCGCCAGAGCGTCGATATCGGTAAGCCGTTCGGCGCCGATGCCATAGGCCTCAGCCAGCTTGCAGAAATCCGGCGGCGCCGGCGACACGCCGACTGGCTCGACGCCGACATCGAGCATCGAGGTTTCGATCTCGCGATAGCCGCGATTGTTCCAGACGACGAAGATGACGGGCACCCGGGCATCGAGCGCAGCGCCCAGTTCCGGCAGCGTGAACTGAAAGCCGCCGTCACCCGTGAGGCAGACGACCGGCGCCTCGGGCACCGCAAGAGCTGCGCCGATCGCCGCCGGCGGGCCATAGCCGAGCGCCCCGAATCCAGTGGCGGCATTGAACCAGCCGCCTGGCCGGTCATGGTCATAATAGAGGTTGGCGGCATAGATCGGCTGCGTCGAATCCCCGACGATGAACGCGCCCGGCAAAGCGTCGCGGATCATCTCGACGGCGCGCACCTGCCCCCGCAGGGTCGGACTGAGTTCGGCAAAGGCCGCTTCCCGCGTGGCGGCGGCACGCGACGAGCCGCCCCCGCTTGCCGGGACATGGCTGATTTGCGGGAGCAGCGCTTCGAGCGCCTCGGCGCAATCGGCCTGGATCGAAACCGTCGCCGGGCGGCGGGCAAGCTGGTCCGCGCCGATATCGATGCGGATCAGATTGGCGGGCAGGACGAAGCCGCCATCGCTGTAGCCGTCATAGTCGGTCGGGCCGAATTCGGTGCCGGCGGCAATGACAAGGTCGGCGCCGGCCATCAGCGCCCGCACTGCCTTCAGGCTGGGGCTGGCCGGCACGCAAAGCGGATGCCCATGCAGCAGGCCGCGCGCATTGGCGGTCTGGACGACCGACGCTCCCAGCCGTTCGGCCAGAC
>NZ_JAMYSA010000093.1:0-23784 GCF_040321735.1 Mesorhizobium sp. M0293 | reverse complement strand
GCTCAGGGGATGGGCGCCGCGCGGCGAGAGGATCAAAGCCAAGGTGCCACACGGCCATTGGAAGACAATGACCTTCCTGGCGGCGCTGCGCCATGACCGTGTCGATGCACCATGGCTCATCGACGGACCGATCAACGGCGAGCGTTTCCAGCTCTATGTCGACAAGGTTCTCGTCCCAACCCTCAAGCCAGGCGATATCGTCGTCATGGACAATCTCGGCTCGCACAAGGGCAAGGCCGTGCGCCGCGCCATTCGCTCAGCCGGCGCCAGGCTGTTCTTGCTGCCGAAATACTCGCCCGACCTCAATCCTATCGAGAAGCTCTTCGCCAAGCTCAAGCACTGGCTGCGCAAGGCTGCCAAGCGAACAGTCGAAACCGTCTGTGACGCCATCGGCCAAATCCTCGGCACCGTCACGTCAACCGAATGCCGAAATTACTTCACAGAGGCAGGGTATGCCCAACCTAAATTCATCCCGCTCTAATGACGTTGTCACGCGCTTGAAGTCTTGTCCGAAATCCTTCATCGGCGACCTGCGAGGGATGTCGCAGCCCGACAGGGATCCATTAGTTGGACAATGGTGGCAGCGGAGCAGCGCCGCCAATGGGCGACTGAATATTTCACAATGTTAGACAAGCGTAAAAGCGAAATCACATAACGACATAAACATTTCGTTATGCGTCATTGACAAAAGAGCGGACTGCTGTGATTGTCTGCGTGTCGTGGTTCTCGCGTGCGGCGCTGCCGCAGCGGAGCTAAGAGGGAAGCCGGTGCAATGCCGGCGCTGCCCCCGCAACTGTTAGCGGCGAGCCAACCCCACTCATGTCACTGAGGCGAATACCCTCAGGAAGACGGGTAGAGGCTATGACCCCGCGAGCCAGGAGACCTGCCACGGCGAATTACGTCCACGGGCGGCGTGTCTCGGTGGCCGCTGCAAGCCGGCGTTCGTGCCGGCCTGCTAGCGCCTTCCTTGTCATCGGCGCCTCAACCATCGGGGTATGACATGACTGACTCTCAGGAAATTCCTGTAGCAACGCTCGGCGTGCCGCGCTTCGGTCGTCGGCGAGAACTGAAATTCGCGCTTGAAAGCTACTGGTCCGGAACATCGTCCGCTGGCGACCTTCTCACGACGTCGAAGGCGCTCCGTGCCGCTAGCTGGGAAGAGCAGCGCGATCGCGGCGTGTCGAAAATCCCGTCGAACGACTTCTCGCTTTACGACCATGTGCTCGACACCGCAGCCATGGTCGGGGCCGTTCCATCCCGTTACGGCTGGAATAGCGGCGAGGTCCCACTTGACATCTACTTCGCAATGGCGCGCGGCAACCAGGGTCAGACGGAGGATTGTGGACACGCTGGTCACCAGGAGGAGGCTCATGGACCTAGTGTAACCGCGATGGAAATGACCAAGTGGTTTGACACCAACTACCACTACATTGTGCCGGAACTCGATGATGATCAGACGTTCGCCCTCTCGTCGACGAGACCCGTCCATTACTTCCTCGAGGCTAAAGCTCTCGGCATTCACACACGCCCAGTCATCCTTGGACCCATCACCTTCCTCAAGCTGGCGAAATCGCCTGCCGAGGGGTTCGGTCCCATCGCGCTCCTACCGCGGCTGCTGCCCGTTTACGAGCAAGTCCTGCAGAAGCTGAAGCTGTCGGGAGCCGACTGGGTGCAGATCGATGAGCCAGCGCTTGTCCTCGATCTGAACCCGAACGAACGAGCTGCGTTCGAATTCGCCTATGGCCAGCTGTCGAAAGCCGCGCCCGAGCTGAAGATCATGCTGGCTACGTATTTCGGGTCGCTGGGAGACAATCTCGAAACCGCGGTTTCTCTGCCCCTGGCCGGGCTGCATATTGATCTCGTGCGCGCTCCCGAGCAGCTGGAAACGGTGGGTCGGCTCGCTCCGAAGGATCTGGTGCTCTCGCTTGGCTTGATCGATGGCCGCAACGTCTGGCGTGCGAACCTGCCCGCCATTCTCGACCGCATCAAACCGATCGTCGCCGGCTGGCCCTTGGACCGCGTCGAGATCGCGCCTTCTTGCTCGATGCTGCATGTGCCGATTGATCTGCGCATGGAGACGGAACTCGACGCCGACATCAGGTCGTGGCTCGCCTTCGCGGCCCAGAAGACCGACGAGCTGGTCTTGCTGGCCCGGGCCCTGTCCCAAGGCAGGGATGCGGTGGCAGGCGCGTTGAAAGCGTCTGCCGAGGCTGCCGCCACGCGCGTGACATCCACGAGGATCCATGACCCGCTTGTTCAGGGGCGGATCGCTAGCATTGAGGACAGCGCGAAGCGACGAGAGAGCGCTTTTGGCGAGCGCTCCAGAGTCCAAGCCGGCTCACTCGGGCTGCCGCCGTTCCCGACGACGACCATCGGGTCCTTCCCGCAGACGCCGCAGGTACGCAAGGCGCGGGCCGCTCATGCGAAGGGCCAGCTGAGCTATGTCGACTACGAGACGTTCCTGAGGAAGGAGATCGAGGCTGCAATTCGCTGGCAGGAAGAGATCGGGCTGGACGTGCTGGTGCACGGTGAGTTCGAGCGAAACGACATGGTACAGCATTTCGGCGAGCAGCTGTCTGGCTTCGCCTTCACCCAGCATGCCTGGGTACAAAGCTACGGGTCGCGCTACGTGCGTCCCCCCATCATTTTCGGCGACGTATCGAGGCGCAATCCGATGACAGTGCGCTGGTGGCGATTCGCCCAGTCGCTTACGGAAAAGCCCGTGAAGGGAATGCTCACAGGCCCAGTCACCATTCTCAACTGGTCTTTTGTTCGCGACGACGTACCCCGCTCCGAAGCCTGCCGCCAGATCGCGCTCGCCATCCGCGACGAAGTGACGGATCTCGAAAGATCCGGCGCAAGGATGGTCCAGATCGATGAGGCCGCGTTTCGCGAAGGATTGCCACTGCGCCAATCTGACTGGAAAGTCTATCTCGACTGGGCTGTCGAATGTTTCCGGATCGCTTCAACGGGTGTAAAGGACGCGACTCAAATCCATACCCACATGTGCTATTCGGAGTTCAACGAGATCATTCACGCGATTGCTGGAATGGATGCGGATGTCATTTCGATTGAGACGTCGCGCTCGAAGATGGAACTGTTGGACGCCTTCACGAGCTCCAAATATCCGAACGAAATCGGTCCCGGCGTCTATGATATTCACTCACCACGCGTCCCGGAAGTCGGCGAGATTTCGGACTTAGTCATGCTTGCCCGCGAGCGACTGTCCGACGGCCAACTGTGGATAAACCCGGACTGTGGCCTCAAAACACGCAAATGGGAGGAGGTCCGCCCTGCCCTCATGAACATGGTCGCTGCAGCACGCGCGCTCCGGCAGAAAGTGCAGGCGTAAGGCTTCTCTTCCTCACCGTGTGGGGAGTTGCCGGTGGCGGATGTCGGCCGGGAATATGCCAAACCGATCACACTCTTGAAAATAAGCCACACGGCGAAAATGTGCAATTTTCCTTCGGCACGTGTCCTCATCCCGCAGAAATATAAATGTGACACCACGCTATAGTATTGGTCCTTGGGAACATACAGGCCCCGCGCCTCGAACAAATCGTACACACGTCGTTTCTCAAAGTAGACTGCTTGGCATGTTCGCTCAGGCGGCGACAATATATGATGCTGCGCGTCTGTCCGCTTCCCCAGTTGATTTGCGCAGACTACGGGCGAGGTTGCAGGTTTCGGGTATTGCTAGCGTGTCCCGCCAATTCGGAGATGGACCTCGCGATTCGTCCGTCCAAGTAAAAGTCGCATCATTGTCGATTGCCACGTCCGCAGCCAGCTGGCCCTTTATTTTCCTGAGATCTGCGTTACAGGCCGGGGCGTTGTCGCCGTTTCGGAGGGTAAGATGGGATAGGTGACCTCGGGTGCCTCTCCGGTCAGCGAGTTGAGGAAGGCAACAAGCAGATCAACTTCTTCGTCCGCCAGTACTACGCCAAGCTGGGTGGTCCCCATAATAGCGACGGCCTGTTTCAGATCCCAAACCTTGCCCGAATGAAAGTATGGCGCGGTGAGTGCAACGTTGCGCAGCGGCGCCACGCGGAAAACATAGTAGTCATCGGCTGCATTGGTGACCGCGAATCGGCCCTCGTCTTTGTCCGGCAGGACCTCGGCGCTGGGCTGTTCCACGAGGCCAAAGGGGAAATAGGCTTGCCCACCAACGTTGATGCCGGCATGGCAGGACGAGCAGCCTTTGTCCATGAAAAGCGCCAGGCCCTGTTTCTGTTCGGAAGTCATGGCAAGCTCATCACCATTCAGGAAGCTGTCGAACGGGGCCGGTGTGACCAGTGTCGCCTCGAAGGCTTCGATCGCCTTGGCGAAGTTGTCGAAGGTGACCCGATCGGCTTCAGCCGGAAAAGCTGCATCGAACCACTCGACATATTGCGGCATGGACTTGAGCGTGGCGATGACTTGGTCCGGTGTATTGGCCATTTCGATGCCGGCTTGGACCGGTCCCTTCGCCTGAGCCTTCAGGTCTGCGGCACGACCATCCCAGAACTGAGCGATGTTGAAGACAGCGTTCAGTACAGTCGGCGCGTTGCGCTGTCCCTTCTGCCAACCATGGCCGATCGAGGTTTCGTGATTGTCGTCGCCGCCGGTGGCCAGGTTGTGGCACGAGTTGCACGACAAGACGCCTGACGCCGAGACGCGTGGATCGAAGAACAGTGCCTTGCCGAGAGCGATCTTTTCCGGGGTGATCGGGTTGTTGGCGACTGTCGGCGTGGTGGATGGCAAAGCCCTGAAGGTGGCCAATGCCGTATCTCTGAGGTCGGTGGGGATCGAATCCGCAGCAAAGGCGGTGGGTGCCAGCAAGGTGACAGCCATCGTTCTGAATAGGATTTTCATAAATGGTCTTCCTGCGTCGTGCACGCAGCCACTATGCGATCTGCGGCTCATGAACGCCCTGAGCTAGATCAGTTGAGGGAGAGGATCGGGGTCTGGCACCTGTTTTCGCGGCTGAGCTGGGACCCTCTTGGAAGTGATCGCTCTTCTCGATTGGACTTCAGGGAGGAGGAGTATCCCTGCTCGGCAACCGTTTGTATGCATCAAAGCACGCCCTGGGGGCGGCTTCGTAGATTCGGTCACTGCGATCTTCCCGCCATCGTTGAGAAAGTCGATAGCATCCGCAAGAATGGCAATCTCTTGCACGATGTGCGCTGCACGCCTTGCGAAAAGTGAGCTTCTGAAACCTCAGGGTTCATTCGTTCCTCCTGACCGGCTGATTGCGTGAATCGACCTTATCGACACCCGCCGACTGCGATGTCACCAGCGATGGCGGTTTCAATACCAAAGCAGCGACGGTCTATGCGACAGTATGGATGTCCTATCGGAATAGCCGGTCCGCCTTGTCGATCGTCACACCGGCATATAGCTCCGCTTCTACGAACATCCCATCACGCGAGGAAAGACATGGCCAATACGCGCAGTATCGCCAATCTAGCCCTGGTGCCGGCGCGGCGCTTGAGCAGGTCCACCGGCTGTAACTGCCTCACACCTCGATCCACAGATCCTAGGCGATGACCACCTTGTCGTCATCATTTGACGGGCGCGGGGCATTGGCCCATAAGCGAGCCACCGCAAACTGTGCGGTTGCCAATGCGTAATGATGTGAATTGGAATGATCTTCGGTTTGCGAAACACGCACGTCCGACGCAGCTTGCGTTGACAGAGGCGGTTTTACGCGCAATAGCACTTCCGCCGGCCTATTTTTGTGGAGTTCAATTGTGGTTCGGCCAAGGGCGCTGGGCGCCGGACCGGCCCCGTGTAAACCTTATCAAAGAGAGAGAGACCCTGCATGGAAGAATTCTTACCGCGCATCGCCACTGGTGCCGGCATCGGCCCGGCTCTCGCAGAGAAGGGCGTTGGGTTAATGCTGGGTTTCCTGCAAAGCCACGCGGCCGACGGTCCCGTTGCGCGCATGATCGAGGCCATTCCGGGAGCTTCGGAATTAGTAGCGAAGTATCATGGCGACGACCCAGAGGGTGGCGGCCTTATGGGGCTCGGCCAGCAATTGATGAGTGAGGGTCTCAGCATGGCAAAGATCGCCGGCCTCGCCAACGAGACGATCGCCTGCGCCAAGGAACATGCCGGCGACGAACTCGTGGACGAGGTCCTCAATTCCGTTCCTGGCCTTCCCCAGTTCGTCTGATCAGCGGCAGCCGGGGGCGCATGACCTCGTGCGCCCGTGCCGGCCCGTCTGCGCAGCAGGCATTCTCCGCCGAGCGTTCCGTACCGATCTCGCCAGACCACCGACCGCCGGGCACGCGAAGCGAGCGTTGGAGTACTTCATTCGTCTATTCCAAAATCGACCTCAGGCGATTCGATGTGTATAATTTCCGGCGGTAAGGGTTTATCCTGAACGCTTTCGATGAAGCTCGCGAGATAAGCAAACGTATTGTATTTCTCGAGGACCAACCGCTTCGCCTCTCTTATTGCGCCGCGACGTTCCTTCCAGAGGTCCGAGTCGATGATTTCTTGAATTTTTGGGATTACGTTCTTGTCCTCTGGGTCAATCAGAACCATAGAGTCCGAAGGGAAGAACCTCGTGATTGCCGGGCTGCCGTAATAGATCGGCATTGTTTCAGCAACGAAGCAGTCCATAAGCTTCTCTGTAAAATAGTAGTCAGCACGAGTATTCTCGAACGCTATACTGTAACGGTAAGGTGCGAGTGCGTTCCATTTATCTCCAATCAGCCGAAAACCTCGGCCGAACAGGTCAAAATCGAGCTCCTTTCTCAGCCGTTCCAGAAACGCCAGCCGATATCGATGTCCTTTTAGCAGGGCGATGTTACTGGTAATCCATGAGAGCCGAAGCGGCTTATCCACGACTTCGCTGACCAGAAGTTGGTCATATGTCTTGTTTACAGACCAAGACCGAGTGATAGGTGGAGACAAAACGAATCGGCGCGCTGCATTCTGCCGAGCAGCCAGCTCTTCGTCAGACGTCAGGACGATAGTATTCTTCCCCTGCCCTTCATGAAATGCACGATGAGCTTTCGTCGGCGGTTCGCCGATTGCAAAGATTGTCCTGTTTGGGCTCGCCTCGATATCAACAGGGAGCCCAAAAAGAGAAGCAGAGTTAAAGACAATATGCCAATCGGGCACGAAGGATGTCGTGCGTACAAAAGCGACGTTGTTCCAGATTCCACTGCCCTTTGGAGTGAGATGGTGGATTGCATCATCCAAAACGCCCCAAGAATCTAGACATGTAGCAACAATGGGCGCCGGGCGTTCCGTCAACAATTTGGCCGACAAAGCAGTTCCACTCCCTTCAGTCGTGAAGGTACTCAATCGCGATTCAGGATTGCGGTAACATTGGGCAGCATAAACCTTCCGGGACCTGCTGTCGAGGCAATTGTCGCTTTGCACTTGACCAGGTTCTTCCTCGCTTCGTGTGGTGATCAGGCCGGCTGAGTGGCAGCATGCGTGCCTAAGGAGTTCGCAGCCGGCGCTGCCTAATGGTACGTTTGATCGTCTTCAGGCGGTTGATCAGCCCTTCCGCCTCGGCCGCTCTCCACGGCAGTTCAATGGCATCGCGAACGGAGTCAACGTCACGGCGTAGGACCAGACCGAAACGCGTGTTGGCGATGAGCCGGGTGACGCCACGTCGATCGAAGTGTCGAGCTTGCCGAATTCACAGGCCCCGCAAAATGCCGCGGAAGCGCATGGCAAGCCTGCGCATAGTGGCAAACTCATGTGATCCCTGCTTCAGGACGTCGACCTTTGTGGCCTGGTTGATCGTCAGCACATCACGAGGCTTCATGCAGAGGGCCTCGGCGACTACCGGCGAGATCACACGGCCGGTCGCGGCATTCTGTATGAGGACGCGTCGCTGGCTGGTTGATGCATATCATTGAAGCAGGCGACGCACTGTCCTTGCCCGGCCTCTCGGCGCGGCGCCAACTTGCGAGAAGCCGCTCCAGATTCGAAAGCTGCCCGTGTCGCCGCGCTGTTCGATATCGTGGAACAGGTGTCCTCCGCAGCGATTGCCGTCTCTCGAGGACCGGCTAAGAAACGCCTCGAAATACATTGATGTCCTTGGTTACCAGCGGCGGTTCCCAGCCCCTTGGAAGAGTGGCTCACCGGGCGATGAACTTACATTTGGCCATGGCCAATGAACGTCCATCGTCCCTGACGCCACCAGCAAGCGATCACGATCCCTGATTTCACAGTCAAAAGAAGTAATACCGAGACAAAAAAACCGCGCTTAGGCTCAAGACTACTAGCAAGTTCGACGCAAAGTTACAGCCGGGACGCGCCACGCACCTCGGCAGGGTCGCCAACAACGAGTGGCTCAGCGTCACGACGGGAAATATGGCGCATCGATGTCGCTTCTGGATGAGCATTGGCAATAACGCTGTCGAGACATTGTTGCTTTCAGCGGCAACCGGCCCTATGAAGCGACGCTTCGCTGACTATGTTTCACCGCCTGGAGAGTTTCATGACAGAAGAAGCCGGAAAAAAGGTCGACACCCTCATTGAGCTTGCCGCCGATGTCGTGTCGGCCTATGTCTCCAACAATCCGATCCCGGTGGGGGATCTCCCTGCCCTCATCGGCCAAGTGCATGCGGCTCTGAGAGCGACGGCCGGAGGTGTCTCTGCGCAAGAGCCGGTTGCCCTTACGCCTGCAGTCCCGATCAGGAAATCGGTGACACCGGACTACATCATCTCCCTTGAGGACGGGAAGAAATTCAAATCGCTAAAGCGCCATCTGTCGACCCACTATGGGCTGACGCCGGATGGATATCGGGCCAAATGGGGCCTGCCGGCGGATTATCCCATGGTCGCGCCGAACTACGCCGCGGCGCGCTCGACATTGGCCAAGACGATGGGGCTCGGCCGCAAACCGAAGGCGCAGGAAGCGCCGGAGCCTGCGCCGACGAAGCGAACCCGCAAGAAGGTCGCGGCTTGATTTCGGCAATCGAGATTCGTTCTGGAGCGTTGCAGCCATCGGCTTAATCTGCGCGTCATATAAAAAGGCGGGGCCAACCCCGCCTTCCTTTCAAACAACTTTGTTTCATGAGGAATTCGCGACGCCTGCAGCAAACTGCTGCCCTCAGTTTTTGCTCGGTCCCATCGAGCGGCCGTGAGGACCTACGTGCCTACTCTTGCCAGGACGCAGGAGAAAATTTCAACCAGCTTTGCTGAGGCTGCCAGCGGAGGACTTGCCAGTGCGGCGATCCTGCTCGATCTCATAGTTGATCTTCTGGCCGTCAGCGAGGGTCGAGAGGCCCGCGCGTTCGACAGCGGAAATGTGGACGAAAACATCCGGACCGCCATTGTCGGGCTGGATAAATCCAAACCCCTTGGTGCTGTTGAACCACTTTACCGTTCCAGTCGGCATATACTTGTTCCTTCTTTTACAATGCAACGTGGGCAGGCCATTAGGCCTGTCCCAGTCATAGCCGAGAGTTGGGCGCAGCAAAAAGCGAAAAATTGTTAACCCCGATCAGCTGGCGCACTCCATTGTGGGCGTAGCCGCCAGCAAGCACTGTCCTACACTACCGCTCGAGCGTGGCCGGAAGCGCCCAATTTCTTCCAACGCTCCTCAGCGCCACGTCGATGGCTCGGGTTTGGAGGCGCGGGACGTAAGGCCGACCGCTGCTCGTGCCGCCAGGTCAAAGGCCGGGTAGTTCACGGAGCTGCCTTCGTGCATAACACCTTGGGAGCGCCTTAAGGAGTTTCGAGTTGGATTGTTTCAAGAGGGTCGAGGGGTTGATCGATGCGACCAGCGTGGAAGCGATCGATAGCGCGCGCGTTTTGCTGGACCAGTTCAAGGGCAAGTCAGAAACAATCTCCCAGGCGATTGACGACTTCCTGCTTGATTTCTTGACCTTGCTGTTTGTGGTAGAAGCCACCCGCGAGCAGTTCCACAATCCGGCGAGGCGGTTAGCGCGCATCAGATTGAGCAAGGTCAGGCTGTTACTCACCCGATGCCCTTGACCTATGCGACCACTCCGCCAGGCATGCATTTGCAGCCGAGCGCACCAGGCGATATTTTACGCACATGAAATCAATCGCGACTGCTAATTCTCCTGTTTGGTGCCCAGGGACGACGGCAAGCGCGGACAGCTTCGGTGCTGCTGTCCTGCAGCGGCAAATGTGCTGCATGCCCCCATCCAAGGCGAGCTCGACGTTTGTTTCTTACGTTGACCAAGGTCCCGCGAAAACACTCCCCTTCCCGCAGCAACTCATCACGTTCAACGGCCTCGCGGCAGGCCATCACGCCAGAAGAGAGCAACGGCATCGTTTTTCCCGCCCAGTCCTACGGCCTCGTTTTCCAGCGCCTCGCGAATGTCGCGACCCGCCGTTTTTTTCAGGTCCGTCTTCGCGCGAGCGTCTGATCTTCAAAGCGACCACCAACCGCGCCGACAGCGAGTTCACCGAGCCGTCTAAGTGAGTGGCGGCTACAATAACGCCCTCACCGCCTATGACTCGTTTTGGGCAAGATGATGGGCTTCGAGGCCGATCGCATGTTCAACCTCATCCTCAACGAGGATGATATCAAGACCGAGCGAAATGTGATCCTGGAGGAGCGCCGTTGGCGCAGAGAGACGAACCCGCAGGTCTGCTGGACGAGGAGGTCAACATGACATTGCGGCCGAATCAGCCCTACCGCATTCCGGTCAAACGACCGGATGCAGGAGATGGAAAAGCTGAACGGCACCGACGCATTCACGATCTACAATAAATATTGCCGACCGAACGACGCGGTGGCCGGCACGTAGAACCAGGCGCTGGCCGCGAAGACCTTTGGCAGGGTTGGGGGGGGGGGGGGGGGGGGGGGGCGCCCCCCCCCCCCGCGCGCAGGGTGGGGGGGCGGGGGCGGGGGGGCGCGCCCCGCGCCCCCCCCACAACCGCCGGTCGAGCCCGGCTAGTAGAACCGCGACTCATCTTCTAGCGAATTCAGGTATTCTCCCTTTCCAGTTGGCAACCGTGGTCTGCTAGCTGTCTGGCCGAGGTCCTATGAGGAGCTTGGACGTCCGGACTACACACCGAACCTGCTATATACGCCTGGCGTTGAGGAGGAAACCGATTGCCCCTGTGCCCGCCGATGATCCGTCACCTGAGATCCCCTGACCTGTTTGGACCCATCGATCGCCTGCCGGCACTTGGCACGCGGATTAGAGAGCGGACATTCGAGGTCCTCAACCCGTCGACCGGCGAAGTGCTGGCAGAACTACCTGACATGGGAGTCGAAGAGACATGCGCTGGAATCGAGAAGGCCTATATCGCGCAGCCTGGATGGGCAGGGTTTACCGCACGTGAGCGCAGCGATGTTCTATGGCGATGGCATGAGTTGATCATCGACCACACCGACGATCTCGCTGCAATTCTCACCGCGGAGATGGGCAAGCCGCTTGCCGAGGCCAAATCGGAGATATCGCATGCTGCGGCGTATCTGCAATGGTACGCCGAGGAGGCAAATCGCGTCTATGGCGAGACGATCTCCGCACCATCGACGGACCGCCGAATGCTGGTGATCAAGCAGCCCATCGGGGTGGTCGGCACGATAACCCCATGGAATTTCCCGGCCTCGATGGTGGCGCGCAAAATCTCGCCAGCCTTGGCGGCGGGCTGCACGATTGTCCTCAAGCCCGCTGAACAGACGCCGCTCGTGGCTGGAGCAATGTTCGCCCTCGCCCATCAGGCAGGCTTCCCCGAAGGCGTCGTCAACCTGATCTATGCGTCCGAAGGTGACGCGGTCGGCCGCGAACTTTGCACAAATCCCAAGGTCCGCAAGATCAGCTTCACCGGGTCTACTGAGATCGGGCGCTTACTTATGCGCCAGTGCTCGGACCAGATCAAAAAAGTCAGCCTAGAGCTCGGCGGCAATGCACCTTTCATCGTCTTCGATGATGCCGATATCGATGCCGCGGTTGACGGTGCGATCCAGGCGAAGTACCGCAATGCCGGCCAGACCTGCGTTTCAGCGAACCGCCTTTACGTCCAGTCGCGCGTTCACGACGAGTTCGTCGAGAAATTCGTGGAACGGGCTCGCCAACTTCAAGTTGGTGACGGTTTCGCTCCCGGAGTGGACATCGGGCCTCTCATCGACAAGCAGGCTTTGGCCAAGATTGAATCCCATATTGCCGATGCCGTAACTAAAGGCGGCGCAATTCGATGCGGGGGCAAACGCCTCGGCACGAATGGCACTTTTTTCCAACCAACGGTCCTGACCGGTGTCACCAGCGAGATGACCGTCGCGCGAGAAGAGACATTCGGGCCGCTCGCACCGATTATTCGCTTCAACGATGCGGATCAGGTCGTGCGTGATGCCAATGAAACGATCTACGGCCTCGCGGCGTATTTTTATGCCTCTAACCTGAAGCGTGTCTGGCGTGTCGCCGAGGCCTTGGAATATGGAATGGTCGGGGTAAATACCGGCCGGATGTCTTCGGAAGCGGCGCCGTTCGGGGGGATAAAACAGTCCGGCATCGGGCGGGAGGGATCCCGCCATGGCCTCGAGGACTACCTCGAAATGAAATATCTCTGCATGGGCGGCATCTGAAGCATCGGCTTGTAGGGCTCACAGACGGGTTACCTAGCGAGCGATCTCCAAACATGTGAATTGTAGAATCGCTCCTCGATTGGGAACTGAGGGGCGGTCCGCACCCGAGCAAACACGCAATCCTGAGGAGCCCCCTAAAATAGCTGGATGTATCTCTCGACGAGACAAGCGTCTGCATTTTCGGCGAACACGGCGCGCATGCGACGGAGGATACGCTTGCGATTTGGCGGCCCTCGCCGACTATCCTCAGGCGACGGGCTGTCGTTGCGCGGTCTGGTTGGAAGCTTGTGCACCAAGCCATCGTCGACGCTGATTGAGCAATATCCGGCTTCAGGGGCAGAATTTGGACCTGCTACATTCCGATCAGTAGCTCAGCTGTTCGTCGGCTGACTGCCGCGCCGGTACACGCTCGGACAGAATCGAAGGTACCATCACGCGGCATTCGCATCCACATTGGTGATCGGCGCACGGTCCAGGGCACGCCAGGTTGACCAAGCGGGTCGAACCGAATGACAGCCTTGACCGGCTGGAGGACGGAAATCCCGATGCCGAAGAGGTTGGTCAGCCCAGTCGAGCCCACACGCATTTTCGGCACGAACAGCAAGGGCTGGGAAGCGATCGGCCGAGCGGTCCTCGAAGGCGCGGGCCAGGGTTGTTTGACGACGCGTTGGTTCAGGTCCGCTAATCTAGTCTCTACCGTTTCAGAGCGGCTTCCCTCGCCAGTGACAGCGAGTCAAGATATTTGGCATCGTCGGCTTTGATTGCCGCGCAGATCTGGTCGAGATGGGGACAGCTCACTGGTGCACCTTTGGGCTCATAGTGTTTCCTCGTTATCGAGATGAGGATTGCCGGATTTGGCGTAGAACACCAACACGGGTCCAAGATCAAAGCGCGTCCCGGGCGCAAGGCGCTGGACGGACCGGGGCCATGTTTCGGTTGAGGCGCCATCGATGCCTCGCGCCAGCGTTCTGGCGAAGCGGGGCATCAGCGGAGCGAGTGTCGGTGCCAGGATCGCAGCGGCCGTCGTCTGAAGGGCTAGCGAAGTCCGATTGCGGGCGGGATAGAAACGTCGCGCCGCCGCAAAGTCTCGCGCCCCGCGGTAGATCACGCAATCGCGCACGAATTCGCAGACCTGAGTGGCCGCGCGCCGAACCGAGAAGCCTTCGTCCGAATAGGCGCGCTCCATCGCCGCGCGATAGATCTCTATCCGAGCAAAGAAGGCGCGGTCGACCGGGCTCCAGTCGCCTGCATCGGGTACACGGCCGGCAAAATCCTGCTTGATTTCCTGGTTCAACGCATCAAGCCAGTTCAGCCAAATCCCTTGGAACACCTCGTTCTCGGTGCGGCGCAGCGCGTCCAGCGTGAAATCCGTCCGCTCACCTTCCGGGCGTGTCAGGCCCAAATGAAGGCGCACGACGTCAACTGTCTTTGGGCTCAGAACCTCCTTGCCCCAGACCGCATGGCGGCAGCTGGTTGAGAACTTCTTGCCGTCGAGTAGGTAGAACTCGTTGACGTGATAGCGGATGCGTGGCGTCCAGTGGGAGAAGACCTCGGCGTAAAGAGCGGGGTAGAGTAGCGCGTGGTAGAAGGAATTGTCGAAGCCGAAGAAATGGACAATCTGCCAGTCGTTGCCGGGCATCTCGGCCTTCCAGTCGCGACCCAGCGAGCGGCCGAGCGCCTGGATGTTGTACAGAAAACCGAAGGCCATCTCCGGCCAGACCCAGATCACTTGGCCCGGGAACCCTTCCGCCGGCAGGCCCCAGTCCGAGGGGTGGGTAATGGGCACTGAAAATTTCCCGCGTCGGCGTACGCGTGCGAAGAGATCCAAGATTCGTAGCGGGGCCCCACACGCCCTTAGATGCCGGTCGACGTTGTCGAAGCATCGATGCAGCGCAAGTTCAGCGCGGCGGACGGAGCCGACCAGCGGCGCCTCGGCAGACTGCCGTGATTGGACTGCACGCAGGTCGTGGCAAAGGTTTGGGGCGCCGCAGTCCTCGCAGATGTTGCCACCCGCGGACCCGCCGCAATCGGGGCAGAGGCCGCTAACATGCGGTTCGTAAAGATAACGGCCTGTCACGGCATCGAAAAGCGCAGGGCTCTGGCGTAGATCTATCGCCGTGCTGCTCAGAAGACTGCGGAAACAGGCGGCTTGAAACTCCCCGTAACCGTCATCGCCCGTCGTGAGTTGGAAGCTGTGGACCGCACAATCGAAAAGTGCAAGCGTGGCGCGAATCTCGTCGGCATAGTAGCGCGCCACGTTTGCCGGCGTCGATTGATCGGCATCAGCGCGCGCGGCGACGTAGCTTTGGAAATCATCGCTCCCAGTCAGGTGATAGGCTTCGACCCCTTTCATGCGCAGGAAGCGCGTGTAGACGTCGGCGCCAAAATAGGGGCCGGAAAGGTGCCCCAGATGCAGATCGCCATTTGGCGTCGGCGGCGTGGAGAAGACGAAAGTCGGCGCGCGGGGAGCCGTGAGCTTTGCAGCGACATGATGAGCGGCGTCGTCGTCTCGCCAGTAGACATCGACGAAATTTAGGTCTTCGTCCCCATCGTTGCGCAGCACATGCGCTTCAAAAGGGTGGAACACAACGACATCACCCGCCTCGACCGAAACTTCCCCAAGGTCGGTCCTGACCTTGCCCGATCCTGATAGGATCACGAAGGCCTCGATTTCGTCGTGCCGATGGGGCTCGGATGTGACGCCGGGTCCAACCTTTCCGAATGAAAACCCCGTGCGAGCGCTGCCCGTTCCAAGCGTGGCCGTGTCGATACCAAACGCCCGCGACAGTTCCGTTCGAGAAAACGTGTATTTGCGCATGACAACCAACCTAAGCTGTTGAAGCAGTGGGACCTTCGGCTGCCAACGCAACAGCCTCCCGTGCAATTCGTGGAGAGAAACGGCCGCCCGACCCGTTGGCGGCCCGGCCAGGATAGTGCAGCTCTGGACCGGCAAGCGGGCAACCAAGGGGGGCACTAGTCGGGCTGTAGGCGCACAGAAGACCGCCTGCGACCACCTCCGCAATCCACGTGCCAAAGCGTCGTAACGGGCTGCGGTCGATGCTCCGCGAGCCCGCAAATCAGACGTCCATACCGTCCGCGCATTTTTGAGCGGTCGATCAGCTTCGTGTGCATGCCTCCGCCTGGCTGCGTGAGCTCAATCGCGATAGAAGATGCCATTTGGGGGCTTGAGATTGTCGAGATCGGCCACTTTGCCCTCGGGCGGGTTAAGGGCGCGCTTAAGCACGTTATATTCAGCGCGGGTCGGCCCGCCGGTTGAAGCACGCTGGAACACCAAGTAGAGTGTCCGCCGAGAACGATTGCTTTTGTTCGGTGGTGAGTAGTGCGGTGCGTAATCGTCGAAGATGAAGATGTCGCCAGACTTCCATACTACGGGTTCCCAGGAGAACTTTTCGGCAACTTGAGGGTCGATCACCCCACCGGCATCCATGGGAAACACCCCCTTCTTGTGGTTGCCGGGGCTGAAGAAAAGCCCGCCGTTTTCCTCGTCGGAGTCGTCGATGCCTATGGCAACCACCGCATGGACCATCCGATCCGGGAGTTTGTGTGGAATGTGATAAATGTCCTGATGCGGGAGATAGCCGCCGCTGTCGGGGTAGTGGAAAATCAGCAACTCCTTGAGCCTGCGCGAATCTTCGCTAAGCAACTCCTCGACCGCTGACTTTATGCGCTGATCTTCTAAGAGCAAACGACGCAATGGATCATGGAAGTCGAGAAAATTCTCCATCTTGGAGGTGATCTTTCGATTGTCCGTCGTTTTCTCGAACCACATGAGCCATTTATCATCGCTGACGACCCAGCGTGACATATCTTCGACAAAGGTAGAGATATCTTCCTGAGCCGCTGGTTCGAAGAACCTTTCGAGCCTGACGTATCCGTCCTTCTGCCACTTTTCTCTTTGTGCATCAGTCAACATGCGAAAAGCCTCCTGTTGGAAAGACTGGTTTTGGTTGGACATGCCGATTAGGGCGGTCGGGCGCTGATCAAGTTGCGGGTCCACGGAGACGGACTCACGTGATGAGGGAGGCGATGCTAAGTGCGTTCCGCTCCGGCGGATATTGTCCGCAGAAGCTCGGGCGAGACTGCCTATGTCAGGCTCAGCCGAGTCTAGGGGTTCCGTAAACTGGGCCGGATCAATCGCTTCACCCGGTTCAACCACGACACGCATCGCCAAAGGCCGGCACCATCCGCTACCTGCCGACCCAGCCATGGCCGCCAAGACCACGGCGGTCTTTCGAGTGAGCGACTTGGTACGGCCTTGGCAACCGTAGGGGAAATGCACGCCCCCAGAGTGATGCGATGCGCCGCTTGGTCGAAGGGCTTGGTCGGTCACGATCATATCGGAGAAGCCTCCGGGGTTCGCCGCAGCGCAGGCGGGCATCATTCCTAGGATGCCACCGCCGATGATCAAAAGCATACGAGTCATATCCCGCTGCCCATTTCTTCGGCTGCGGGGGCGGGCCAGCTCTCGATCGAGGTATGGCTTATGAAGCCAGGATGCTCGGGGTTCGCGCATGGCGCGCGCCCAAGAAGGCTATCGAGGATGCGGCGCGCGCGCCAGGCCAGCAGGCTTAGGTTCGGATCGGCCAGGCCGCGCTGCCCGAGGCTCGCATTTTGTACGAAGATGCGTCTGTCACACGGTCCGTCCCAGCTCACCGAAAAATCCTCGCGAATAGTTAATTCATTGTCGATCTGCTCCAGCCGGTGCGCGATGGGTTCCAAGAAGTCTGGCACCGCGTTCTCGTAACCGGTGGCCAGGATGACGATGTCAGCCGTGACTTCTTCGACCTCGACCATGCCGTGCTGCAGGGTCAGCCTGTGACCCGCGCTGGCGTTGATGCAGTGGGAGACGGTGCAGCCCGGCCGCAGTGTGATGTCGGATCGGTTTGGCTCGATAAATGCGTGGCGGTACAGCGCCTGATAGATCGCGCGCAACGTGCTTTCCGAAATGCCGTCCGAGGCAAGCACGAAACGCCGCAGGAGCAGCTTACGCTGCGACTCGCTCATCGCCGCGAAACGGTCCGAAAAGCAGGGCATGAACAATTCGTTTGTGAACGGGCTGTTGTCCAGAGGCAGATAGTTTTCGCGCTGCGAGACCCAAGTAATCGAGGCAGGCCGCCGTTCTTTCGGCAGGCCGACAAGATGCAACATCACCTCGGCTCCCGACTGGCCTCCGCCGACCACGCAGACATGTTTTCTCCGCACCTCAGGGTGGATGTGCAGTAAAACAGATGAGTGGAACAGGTTGCGTCCAATCCAGCCCTGAAACTGAGGCGGGATTTGCGCCTGCTTGCCAATGCCAACCACGACGTTTCTGGCGCCGAGAACCGCGTTATCGGTCCGCACCCGAAACTCGCCGTCAAAGCGGATTTCGTGCACGGTCTCGCCGCCATGGACAAGTGGGTTCCTGTGGAAGGCCCAGTTCAGGTACTGCTCAAACTCAGCTCTGAACACAGCCTCGAACTGTGCGTTCAGGAAGTGGTACAAACGCCCGTTCTCGTGCAGGAAGTTTACGAAAGTGTAGGCTGATCGCGGATTCACCAGTGTGACCAGATCCTTGAAGTGGCTGACCTGGAGCTCCGAGGAATCGAATGCGATGCCTGGATGCCAGCGGAAGTCGACCTGCCGATCCAGGAACAGTGCCCCTTGCCCAACTTGCTCGTGTATCTGACACGCAAGGCTCAAATTAGACGGCCCAGCACCGACCCCAACGCAAGATAACTCCACTGCTTCCTCCTATAGAGTCTTCCCACTAGGCGGCTTGTTCGCGGCGAATATCGGCCATAGCCATAGGGCTCCCTCGCGGACATTTGCGAGCCCCGGTCCCGACCGGGTTTGCGAGAATTTGTCCAGCGCATTCGGGTCGTCGAATGTAGACCCGAGCATTCCAGCGCGGTGACAATCGACGGGTCATACCGGCTACCTGGGGCAACGACGTATGTCCTTTCCGCCCGCTCTGGTGCCCGCGTCGCGGTCACGCGAACGCTTTCCAGCCCATTAAGGTGTTTTGAGGCCGGCGCAATCGCCGCCTCGACAATGACGCGCCGCCTTTCGGCGGCTGATGGCAGGCGAAAGCGTGTTTTCACTGCGGCGACGGCATGTTCGGTGCGCATGATCATGGACAACGTCTCGCTGATGCGTTCGCAGAACCCCATGCATGGGCCGTGCCAGAGAAGGAACTTTTCTTTAAACAATGGGTTGGCGGATTTACGATCCTGTCCGAAATCCGACATTGAGGAGGACGCCTCACGGCGGCGCCCGATTTGCACGTCGATGTCGCCTTTTTCCGAATAGCTAATCGGGCACTTTCTGCACCAGAATACTTCTCTTATGGAGACCAGCACGACGTCTTCATGAACGGACAGTGCAGAACCCTGTGTCTCTGCCGGACAGATCGCGATGTGCCTCTCCCATCGAGGTCGGCAGTTGCAAGAGCTGCCAGATCCTTCGCCCTATCGTGCCGTTGCACTGGCTAGATCCCGACATCCTCGGAGGCCGCGATCATGAAGAGTGACGCAATCTCATGTCCGCCGCGAGGCCTCTCTCAGGGGGAAGCAATTCTCTATGTTGGTGTCGGATCGATGCTCTTGATGAGATGGTTGCGGATGGGCGCATGCCCAGACCTAAGCGCATCAATGCTTTGCGCGATATGGGACCTTCACCAACCGGATTGTCGAATCTCTGTAAAGATAGCCGGAAGACAATTGCGTTATGGCCACTCTGCCGGTTCCAAAAGCGGATGCGCCATTCGGTCCCTGCGACTCAATCCAGGCAAAGGGATGAGGCCGCAAAGCAGTCTTTTGCGCGCTGACCCGTGGGCCAGGATGAGCCATCGTAAACGCAGTTATTCGATGATCGCCGCCGCGGAGCTCCTCAGGCTGTGCCGCGCCCGACACCGTCGACGTCGTGGTCGTCGATCGCCCCGTCGCCGATGTCGGTCCGAAGCTCGGCCAGTTTCGCGGTGAGCTTCACTGCTTATTCCGCAGTGCCCACCGAGCTCGCACACGAGGTTCTATCAGGCGGTCACGGCTGCACTCGTTGTCGGGTCTCCGACAAAGTCGGACATGAGACACACCGCAATCAGAGCCATGTCATTGTTGTGAAATGATTTTCTCGTTTGGCACGACACGTGCAAGGCTATCCGCAAACGCGCTGCGGCAAGGACTGAGGAGAAATCATGCCATGATCAAGCTCGCCGAACATGCGGTCGCAGCCGCGAAAACTCGGCCTTTCCGAGCCGACAGGACGTTGCGGCTGTTTTCCAGTCGACATCATTCTTCACGTTATCCGGACATGACCATATTCGATTTCCGCCCAACGCTGAATGCCCCAGACGATGATCCCTATCTTTGGCTCGAAGATGTAGAAGGAGAACGGACACTTGCCTGGGCCGCCAGCCAGTCGGCCAGGCCCCTGGGGCACTTCGATGGAACACAGTTCGATCGCGACCACGACGCCCTGACAGCGATCTCGACTGTCCCTGACAAGGTTCCCGTGATCAGCGCCGCGGTCAGTGCCTCTACAACTTCTGGCAAGATGCCGGAATTCCGCGCGCACTGTGGCGCCGGGACCACCCTTGCCGCTACCCGCCGATCCTGCTCTCCACCACGAAGCGGGCGTGCGTCCACCGGGCCACGCGGGTAAGACGGCCGCAAAGCTGCAGGCCTTTGGTTATCCCGCTTACTTCTGAGTGAGTACAGGGTCGATGATTGCGAGCACGGCGCAAATAATGTGTGCGCGGTCCCACGCAAACTGCGCATGAGCGCCGCGGCAATCGCAAGCAATTCGAGCAAGACTTTTCGTAGTTCAGTCCACATTTCTGAAGAGCAAGGAGAGAGTATCATGGCGAGAAACCAAATGCGCGCGGCGCGGGGAGTAACAGCGACCGTTGTCCTCATCGTGATGGGACAGCAGGCCGTCGCGGCGGACCTTGCGCAAGCGGCGAGCGTCCCGCAGGCAGGAGCCTCGGTCACGGAAGCGCCAAGCCCTTGGCAGATCCGCCTGCGTGCGTTGGGGGTCGTCACTGAGGATTCGGGCTACGTCAATGCAGTGCCCGGCTCCGATCTTTCTTATTCAAACACGGTGACGCCGGAACTCGATATCTCCTACTTCTTCACGGACAACATCGCCACGGAACTCATACTCGGCACCACCTACGCCAACATCGACGGCCAAGGAACGATCGGCGGGCTTGGCAAGATCGGCAAGGTTTGGCTGCTGCCGCCTACGCTCACATTGCAGTATCATTTTACCGATCTCGGCACTTTCAAGCCCTATGTCGGCGCCGGCGTGAACTACACGATATTCTATAACCAGGATGCCGGCAGCGCCGATGCTCTCAAGGTTAAGAACACGTTCGGCACTGCGCTGCAGGTCGGATTCGACTACATGGTGGATCAGCATTGGGGCGTCAACTTCGATGTGAAGAAGCTTTTCCTCAAGCCAGACTTCGACGTCACGGTCGACGGCGCGAAGCTGACGGGGAAGGCTGCGCTCGATCCGTGGTTGATAGGCGCAGGCGTCACCTACCGTTTCTGATACCAAGGCGACGCGGCTTGCTGACAGCCGATCTGAAATCAAGGGCGCCTCGTGCGCCCTTATACCCCTCCAAGGCCGTGACGCTCAGGACAGGTGAGATTGGAGAGACGTGTCTTCACTTCCAGTGCAGCAACACTCAGCGGCAGCACCAACAAGCTCGATCCGATTGGCGGCTCGCCGGTTGATAGTGAAGATTGGCTCAGCACTGATCGGCGATCCAGAAACCGGAGAAATACGCGGTTCTTGGCTTGAAACACTAATAGAGGATGTCGTCCGATTTTTCGCACGAGGGCAGCAGGTGATCATCGTCACGTCTGGTGTTGTCGCGGTCGGCTCAAGTCACTTCAACCATCTGGACAGATCTCTGCGAGTTGAGGAGAAACAAACGGCCGCCGCTATCGGTCAGGTTCAATTCATGCGTGCCTACGAACAGAGTTTAAAACGCCATAGCTTTGGCGTTGGGCAAATACTATTGACCCGCGAAGATATAGATGATCAGCATCGCCGCCTCAATGCGGTTTCAACCCTTCAACGACTTCTCAAAGTTGGCGCGCCATACCCATTATCAACGAGAACGACACGACCGCAACGACGGTCGCACGCACTCGGACGTCCCGGCGCCGGGCCCAATCCAGGTGCATGGAAGGTTGCTTGTGCCGCGACTTTCTCACCGCCCTCTTACGAGCAAGATTGACTGACGGCAGCGCCCGATCCAAGTATCTGCGGCTGGGGTGGCGCCATGTTTCAGGGGCTTCGGTTCAAAGTCGTCGTCGCACATTACGGTCGGCCCACACCTTGAAATGGAGTCATTCCTCGGATGCAACTCGACCAGTTCGCGGTGAGTTGAGTTTTCCGCGGCGCACACCGAGTTCGCACAGGGAACTGACAGGCGGTCACGGTAGACTCGGTGTCGGATCTTCGACGATGTCGGATGATGCAGTGCTATCGGAATGATCGCACTGTTCTGAAAGGATTTTCCTAGTTGGCACGACCCATGCTCGGGCTATCCCCAAACGCGCTGCGGCACAGACTGAGGAGAAATCATCCATGATCACGCTCGCCGAACATGCGGTCGCCACCGCGAAAACTGAGCTTTCCCGAGCCGAAGGAGAACCTTGCGTTTGTCTACGGCGATGGGGTCTAGGCTGGGCCCTGTGGCGGTGAGCGCGGCCTCCAGCATGCGCGCCTCAGCCGTCAGGCACCTTATTGCTCTTTCTGCTCGTTCGCTTGGATTTCTTAAAGACGTGACCTTGCACGACACGGGATACGTCGATGCGGTTCTTGTGCATGCCCGGTTCGATTTCGAGTGCTACACGGAAGATCTGTTTCATAACCTCGCCTTGGCCTTCCCTCCCAGCTTGTGCACGGCACTACCGTTACGCCGTGCCGAATTTCTGGCCGGTCGCGCGATGGCGGACGCGGCGTTGCAGGCGCTGGGCCAACTTACTACTGAGATTCCATCGGTCCCGACCGCGCCCCAGTCTGGCCAAAAGGCTCAGTTGGTTCAATCACCCATGCGCGGGGGCATTGCGCCTGTTTCGCCAAAGGCAATCCAGGCTGGCAAGCCGGTGTCGACATCGAGGCAATAGCCAGCGGCCACGCACTGGAATCGATCCTGAGCATGACGGCTAACCAGCGTGAACATGCCTTGATTGCACGACAGACGGCGCTCCCTCCAGATCGGCTGGCAACGCTGCTCTTTTCGGCAAAGGAGACACTTTTCAAAGGACTCTACCCGGTGGTGCGGCGCTTTTTTGGGTTCGACTGTGCTGAACTACGGACGCCCCCTGCGAACGGATGCTTGCGGCTGCACCTAACACAAACCCTTTGCAGGGAATTACCTGCGGGCGAATCCTATGACATCCGCTTTAATACCACCGCCGACTGGGTGTTGACTTGGCTAGCCGTGCATCGGTTACGGAGGCAAGCCTGATTACCCGAGCCGCATGTAAAATATAGCGGTCTGCCCTTTCACAGCCCGTTCCGTCCGGCGGATCCTCGTCGCGCGCTCGTGAGGCGTCAGCTTTTGCAAACTATGCGCGTCGTCAGCGCCTTGCGCTGCTCAGACACACACTCCACTTGCTCGAACATTTCCTTGCCCGGGCGGACGAGGCTGTCGCGACCGGCCTCGGCTCGAAACGCCCAGATCCTGGTATCGGTCACCGCCCCTCGGCCGAAAAGATGAAGCTGAACTGATGACGGTCGCTGGTCGTGCCATCCTCCGGATCATAGAGTTCGCCCGGCTATCGAATGCCAGCGCGCTGGATATAGCGCAGATGAGCGCGCGCCGACTGAAGTCCCGTTCCATCCAGCTTGACGACACGGGACTTGATGACGAGGCGCTGCTGGAAGGCGGCGAAGCGGTCACGCGACGCAAGCTCGCTGCAGACGCCGGCACCGCGCCCGATCCCGGTGCCATGGAAGGTTCCCTTGCTGCGACTTTCCCAACCACGAGCAAGATTGGCTGACGGCAGCGATCGAGGTATTTCCGGCGCGGGTGACGCGCATTTTTGCGGGGCTTCGGTTCAAAGTCTTCGTCGCGCATCAACGGCCGGCCCCCACAACTTGAACTCGAGTCATTCCTCGAGTTGGCACTCGACTGGTCCGCAGAAATCGGCGCGGTCGCGGTCGAGTAGCTCAGCCATTCGGCTTTCGCCCTCACAGATCCGGGCGGGCGGATTTCCCGCACCCGGCTCTTCCCGAGGGTAACC
>NZ_JAMYSA010000092.1:0-23846 GCF_040321735.1 Mesorhizobium sp. M0293 | reverse complement strand
CACCCTTCCCCCGCCCCTGCCTGGCTCTCTCAACGCCACCCCCCCCCCCCCCCCCCCCCCCCCCCCCCCCCCCCCCGCCCCCCCCCCCCCCCCCGCGCGAAACCCGAGCGCATCGGCTGATCGATCCCAGGAAAAGCAATCATGTCAACACGGATCAGGGAAAGCCGGGGCCAGGAAATGGTCCTGACGGCGGCGGTGGCCGTCGTCATCGTCCTGCTCTCCCTGCTGCCGATGCTGCGTCTCATCAAGGAGATCGTGGCACCAGGCGGCACGCTGTCGGCCGCAGCGATCAAGGCCGGGCTTGCCAGTCCCGCGACCTGGATCGCGACATGGCACACGCTGGTCGTCGGCGTCAGCGGCACCCTGCTTGCGGTGCTCTCGGGAACGCTGGTCGCCGTCCTCATCACGCTGACCGACATACGCGGCCGCAGCGCCCTGGTGCTCTGCTATGTCATGCCGTTGATGATCGCGCCGCAGGTGACGGCGCTGGCCTGGCTGCAATTGTTCGGCCCGGCAAGCCCGTTCCTCAAACTGTTCGGCGCGGCACCGCCGCTCGGCACCAAAAACCCGCTCTATTCCACATCGGGCATCATCCTGCTGCTCGGCGTGCAGTATGGGCCGCTGGTCTTCCTGCTGGTGCGGGCGGGCCTGCGCAAGCTGCCGCGCGAACTGGTCGAGGCGGCGCGGGCGGGCGGCGCCGGCTGGTTCACCGTGCTGGTCACCATCGTGCTGCCACTGATGACGCCGTCGATCATGGCGGCCGCGGCACTCGCCTTCGTCTCCTGCGTCGGCAATTTCGGTATTCCGGCCTTCCTCGGCATTCCCGCCAACTACCTCGTCCTGCCGACGCTCATCTATCAGAAGCTGGCCGGCGGCGGCCCGGCGGTGCTGGGCGAAACCGCATTCCTGTCGGTGCTGATCGGTATCATCGCCATGGCGGGTATTCTTGCCCAGGAGGTCATGAGCCGTCGCCGTGATTATCGCATCAGCTCCACATCGCTGGCGGCGGAGCCCTATGAACTCGGCCGCTGGCGGCCGGCCGTCCAGGCCGGCATGTGGCTGCTGATCGTGGCGGTGCTGTTCCTGCCGCTGTTCGGGCTAGTGCTGACGTCGCTGGTGCCGGGCTACGGCATCGCGCTTACCGCCAAGACGGCAACCTTCGACAATTATCGCTTCGTGCTGTTCGAGCATGATGCGGCCAGCCGCGCCTTCTTCAACAGCTTCTGGCTGTCGATTGCCGCCGCCTTCTTCGCGGTCCTGGTCGCCGTGCCGATCGGCTATTTGATCGCCTGGGGCAAACAGCGCTGGGTGCGGCTGCTCAATTTGTCGATCGAACTGCCCTACGCCCTGCCCGGTGTGGTGCTGGCGATCGCCTCGTTGCTCCTGTTCCTGCGGCCGATCCCGCTGACCGGCATCCATCTCTACAACACCGTCTGGATCATCCTCTATGCCTACCTCGCCCGCTTCCTGGTGCTGGCGTTGCGGCCAACCATCAGCGGTTATCACCAGATCGACCGGGCGCTGGAGGAGGCAGCGCAAGTGGCGGGCGCCGGGCTGTTCACACGCATGCGTACGATCATCTTTCCCTTGGTAGCGCCGGCGGCGATCGCCGGCGGCCTGCTGATCTTCATGACGGCGCTGAGCGAACTCACCGTGTCGGCGCTGCTGTGGTCTTCGGGCTCGGAAACGATCGGCGTCGTCATGTTTTCCTTCGAGCAGGGCGGCGATTCCAACTACGCGGCGGCGATGTCGGTCATCACGGTGGCGGTCACCTTCGTGCTGATGCTGGTGACCAATCTGCTTGCCCCCTACCTTCCGACCGGAGTGCTGCCATGGCGCGATTGAGCCTGGACAATGTGACCAAGAGCTTCGCCAATTTCGACGCCGTCAAGGACGTGTCGATCGATGTTGGTGACGGCGAGTTCCTGGCGGTGCTCGGCCCCTCCGGCTGCGGCAAGACGACGTTGCTGCGGCTGGTGGCCGGATTCGAGAAGGTGACCTCAGGCGAGATCCGCATCGGCAGCGAGGTCGTGTCGGGCAAGGGCGGCAGTGTCGCGCCGGAGAAGCGGCGCGTCGGCATCGTCTTCCAGAACTATGCGCTCTGGCCGCACATGACGGTGGCCGAGAACATCGGCTATTCGCTGAAGGTTGCGAAGCTCGACAAGGTGGTCGCGCGCAAGAAGGTCGAAGACGCGCTGGCGCTGGTCAATCTGCAGGGGCTGGGCGAGCGCCGGCCGGCCAATCTCTCCGGGGGCCAGCGCCAGCGCGTGGCCCTTGCACGCTGCCTTGTCGCCGCGCCCTCGCTGGTGCTGTTCGATGAGCCGCTCGCCAATCTGGACGTCCATCTGAGGGCCTCGATGGAGGACGAGTTCTCGTCCTTCCACAAGCGCACCGGCACGACCATCGTCTACATCACCCACGATCAGGCCGAGGCGATGGCGCTGGCCGACAGGATCGCGGTGATGGACGGCGGGCGCCTCGCCCAGTTGGCGACGCCGCGCGAGCTTTATCATGAGCCGGCAAATGAAATGGTGGCGTCCTTCATTTCGCAAGGCATTTTGCTGCCCGTCGAAGTGCTGAGCGCGGAGCTGGCAGGCCACTGCAAGGTCCGGGTTCTCGGCGCTGAACTGGTTGTGCGCTGCCGGCCTGGCGAGCGGCCGAGGGCCGGGGCAAAGATCTGCTGCCGGTCAGCCGATCTCGACGTGTCGCCAGACGGCCCAGGCTTCAATGGTCTGGTCAAGCGGGTAATCTACCAGGGCGGCGCGGCACGCATCGAATTCACGCCTTCGACCGACCCCAGCCTCACCCTGCATTTCGAACAGCCCGACCCAGTCATGCTGGAGAGCGGAGCCCAGGCGCGTCTGCGGATACGATCCGGCTGGCTGATCCCGGCAGCGGGGGCGGCATCGTGATGATGCTCGACCTGCTCGGCGGCTTCGGCGAAAAAGGCCGCACCAGTCTTGCTGTCAGCAGCGGCAACGATCGCATCCTGCTCGACGTCGGCATCAAGGTCGGCGCCTCCGGAGCGGAATATTATCCGGCACTGAACGGGTTGGTCGCCGACATCGATGCGCTGTTCGTCTCGCATGCGCATGAGGATCATGTCGGTGCACTGAGCTGGCTGTTGTCGCGCGGCTATGCCGGCCCGATTTTCATGACGGCCGAGACCCGCGACGAGGCTCCGGCGACACTTGCCGGTTATGCTGATCCCGAGGATTTCAGGCAGTTCCCCTTTCCGAAGGACCGCATCGAATTGTTCGAACCGGGGGATACGCTGGAGAGCGGCAATCTCTCCATCCGGACCGGACGGTCGGGGCATGTCGTGGGCGGCGTCTGGTTTGCCGTCGACGATGGCGAGAGCCGCGTTGCCTATTCCGCCGACGTGGTGCCGGACAGCAACGTGTTCGTCATGGACACGATCCCACACTGCGACCTGCTTGTCCTCGATGCGTCCTATGGCGCCGATCCGGTGCCAGGGGCGGCACGGGCCCAAGCCATTTCGGACTGGATCGCGAAGCATCCGCAAGGGTGCCTCTTGCCGACACCGCTTTCGGGGCGGTCGCTGGAGCTGATCGCGGCCTTGCCGGGACCGTTTGCCATCCACGCCGGCATGCGTTCGTCCCTGGAAGCGCAGATCGGCGCCACGGCAGCCTTGTTGCCGGGTGTTTCAGAGTTTCTGCGACGCCGCTTGCGGGAAGCAGCCGACTGGACCGATGCCGATCCCCTGCCGTCAATGCCGTTGCTTGCTGATGACGGCATGGGTGAGGCCGGCCCATCGTCACGGCTGCTGCCGCGCGCGAGCGAGACCGGGCTTCCAGTACTGCTCACCGGGCATCTGCCTTCAGGTTCACCAGGCGATCTGTTGCACAAAGCCGGCCGGGCGGACTGGGTGCGCATGCCCACTCATCCGACGCTGTCAGGCAATGTCGATATCTGGGAGAGGGCCGGGCGTCCTGCGGCGCTCGGTCACTCCTGCGCCGCCGAACTTCTCGGCGATCTCAAAATCCATATCCCATCGCTGCGCACACAATACCGCACCGGCCAGCGCATCACGGTTCCGGAGGCCAGAAGACGATGAGAATTCTGATCTGCAACGACGACGGCATCGAAGCGCCGGGGCTTGCCCGTCTCGTCAAGGCCGCAAGCGCGTTGAGCGACGATGTCTGGGTGGTCGCGCCCGACGGCAAGCGCACCGCCGCCGGTTCGTCCTTGACGATCGCCAGGCCCTTGACGATGCGGCGCACAAAGCCAGGCTGGCATTCCTGTTCCGGCACGCCGGCCGATTGCGTGGTGAGCGCGATGACGTGGCTGTTTGCCGATGCGCGGAGACCGGACCTGGTGCTGGCGGGCGTCAATGACGGCCGCAACGTCGCCGAAGACCTCGCCTATTCCGGCACACTTGGCATTGCGCGCGAGGCGACCTTCTGGGGCGTGCCGGCCATTGGCTTTTCGCGTGTGAAGAATCCTGATTTCACCGATGCCGACGACCAGTGGCTGGGTGAGCTTATCGCCTCGTTGTGGCAATCGCGCGCCGACTGGGCGACGGAGGGGCATTGGTTAAGCGTCAACCTGCCGACCGCGCTGCCGGCCGGAATCCGCCAGCCGCGCATTGGCCGCGACAAGATCGCCCGCAAGGCCGAGATCGTGGAGAGCGATGGTGATCGCACCGTCATCACTGTCCCGCGCGGGCGGGCTCATGCGAGTGAGCCGGGCGACGAGAACGAGGTGATCGATGCCGGCCTCGTCAGCATCAACCGGCTGAACTGGTTTGGCGAAACCCGGCTGGATGACCGGTTTCTGGATGGGATTCAGCGCCATCGGCAAAGCTACTAGCTGATTTCAGGTCTGGATCGTCGAGTTGCTTGAGCCGCGCCAGCATTTTGGTGACGCACGGCCCGTGCGAGCGCAGATCACCAAGCTGTCACCGGTCAAATTGCGTCAATCCCGTGCTTATGCTTGAAGCCGCCTTTATTTCATTCCACATCGGGCGCAATGAACGGCAAGATACGAGAATGGTTTCGCAATTGGCGATGGGCCTTAGCCGCATCGCTGATCCTGCATGCCTTGATCTCAGCGTTCTTGTTCTTTGGCCTGCCGAGATCCGAGCAGCAGCCGGATCAGCAGGAGCAGCCCGTCAATGTCGCGATCGTGCCGCCGCCCGAGAAGCCTAAGCCGCAACCTACTCCAAAGCCACCGGAGCCGACACCTGAAAAGAAGGCTGAAAAGCCGCCTGAACAAAAGCCGCCTCTGGAACCGCCGAAACCGCCAGACGACCAGATTCTGAAGCGCGTTTTCCAATACGGCCAGAAAGATACCGGGCCCGAGAAATCGCTCGACGGAAGCAGCGCTAAACCCAACACGCCGTCGCCGGCCAAGGATGAGGCGGCGAAGCCGCCTGAAGCACCGACGCCCGCGCCGACCCAGCCCGCCTCGGCTGCAACGCCACAACAGAATGCAGAGCCCAGCAAGCCCGATGAGAAGCCGGCCACCGTTGCGCCGGACGCCAAACCTGCGCAAAACGAGGAGAAGCAGGAGACCGAGGACACTGACAAACAGCAGCCGGACAATCAAAGGCTCGCACCGCAACCCGCCGAAAAGCAAGCGGTCGTGACGCCAAAGCCATTGGCGGCTGAGACCGCTGGTAAGCCGGCGCCCCCGGCCTCAACTGGAAAGGCAAAGCCCAAACCTGCCAAGACAATGGCGTTTAAACCCGCAAGAGCCTTCAAAGCGCCGATCGGGAATGCTGGAAGGTCAAATCCCACCAACAACGACGTTGCAGGATCGCCGATCTATTCCGGCCTCCCGGGCGTCAGAAAGCTTTACTCGCAGGGGGCAACCGGCAACGCGTTCGCCACAAGCTCCATGGATAATGTGCCGCGCGGTCAGCGCGTGGCCACCCTTTGCGGCAATGTTCTGAGCCGGGAACTGCAAAGTGCCGACTATCCGGTCAAATGGGTGCCAACCATTACGCTGGACAAAGGCAATGTTCTCAATCCTACTCAGGCCGCCTTCAGCACCAGAAATACCTGGTATAATCTAAACTTCCGGTGTGAGGTCGATCCCGATGCGACGAGGGTCCTATCCTTCAACTACCGTGTGGGATCATTAGTCCCTCCTGGCGAATGGGCCAGCCGTGGATTCACTAAGTATCCGCTAAATTAGGCCGGCACGCCGAGTCCGGCCAATTGCCGGCTAACTTCTTGCCAATCGCCGCAGACGAAATTGGCGCCCGCCGCCGTCAGTCGCGCGCAGTGCTCGGCATAAGTGTGACCGCCACCGGTATAGCCGATCGCCGTCATGCCGGCCGCGACCGCACCCTGGATGCCGAATGGCGAATCCTCGATGACGATGCAATCAGCCGGGTTGGCGCCCATCTTGTCGGCGGCGAAGAGGAAGATGTCCGGTGCGGGCTTGCCGTTCTTGACCATCGAGGAGCTGTAGATCGCATCGCCGAAAAACATTGCCAACCCGGCAACGGCAAGGCTGTGGTTTATGCGCTCGACGGAGGATGAAGAGGCGACACAGCGGTCGCCGGCAAGCGCCCGCAGAAATGCGGTGATCCCGGGTGTCGGCTTCAACTCCTCGGAAAACAGCACTTTGGTCTCGGCCCAGATGTCGCCGTCGGACGCTGCCGGAAACTGGTGCCCGGTCAATTCCCTGATCTTGGCGATGATGTCGGACTGCTTCATGCCGATGCACTGGGCGATGATGCCGGTGTTTACGCCGGGCATGCCGTGCTTTTCATAGACGCGCTCGTAGGCCCGTGCGGCCAGCGGCTCGCTGTCGACGAGAACGCCGTCGCAATCGAAAATGATAGGCCTTGATCGCGCCACGCGCTTTCCTTTCGAGTCAATTTCGCACATCGCTATCGGCAAAAAGTCAAATGTTCAATAGCGCGGGTGTTTTGGGCCACAAGCCGGCAGTTCAAAGCTGGCGCAGCGCATCGCTCGCACGGGAAGTCCCGAGCGCCCGTTGCATGGCTTGCCGGGACTGTGCGCGATCCGGCGTGATCCAGTTCGGTTCGGCGCCGAGGAAGCGATCGAGGAAGGCCACCGCATAGGCCGGCATCTCGGTCACGTTCTCGCGATAGGACCACCAGGTGCGCAGATCGTCGGCGCATTTGTCGATGCTCGGCGCTGTGCCGAATTCCTGCTCGTGGATCGCCGAAATCACCGAGACGCAGTAGTTGGTGTAAAGGAACCCTTCCGGCCAGAAGCGGACGATTTCCAGCGTGCCGGCATTCGTTTCCGTCTCGATCAGCTGGGTGAGGCCGGAGATTTCCTTGGCCGGCGCCTGCTTTATCAGTTCGCGCAGCACGAGGCCGGCGGCAAAGACGATGAAGTCGGCGCGGTCGATCGCGGCGAAGCGCTTCTGCGCCTCCATGATTTCGACCCAGTCGAGAAAGGCCCTGGTGAGCTTGGCCTCGTCGATCTCGAAGCGCACGCCGAACGTGTCCGAGACCACCTTGGCGCTGCCGCGGAAGGTAGCGCGGAACCAGCGCAATTGCCGCAACCGATGGCGAAGGTCGGGCATCAGGGCCAGTTCGTCCCTAAAGGGCAGATCCATATTCCGCGTATCCTGTTTCCCGGTCAGGGTAGCACAACGGCGCCGTCGCCGAAATCGGTTGACGGCCCCTGTGGATGACAATGGTCGATGCCAATATCATACATATTGACATTCTTGGAAACAAATGTTCTCACTTTGCTGTTGTCACGCGTCGGTCCAAGGTGCGGTTCAACTGAGGCTTCGGGAGGAGAACCGAATGGCGATTTGGCAGTGGGGACTGCTTCTGCTGGTTATTGTGTGGGCGCTGCAATCGCTCGGCGTCTGGCTGCAGATGCGACACTATTCGGACGTCTTCAGGGGCGTCACCGACCAATACAAGGATGGCTTCGTCGGAGCCGGCAATTTTCGCGGTCGATTGGCCAAGGGCACTATCGCGCTCGTCGTGGTGACACCCGATCTGGTCGTGCGCCGCCTGATGGTGATGAGCGGCCGTTCCGTGTTCACCAAGTTCAAAAGACATGAAGAGTTCGAGGGCGTTCCCCTCGATCGACTCCGGTCCAACCCTGTAATCATGGGGGAGGGGGAACCCGGTGTGGCCGAGGCCGTGAAACGGGCGATCGAACAGATCGACAAAACACGGTCGGAGCCGGGAAAGAAGCCGGGCCTGTCCGGTTTGAACGTAGCAAGGGCCTAGAGGACGAGAGGACGCCGCGCACCGACTGGGATCAACCGGCGGGCGGCATAAGGAGGAGAGATGTCTGTATTTTCGTTGTTGGCGCAGCATGCCGATATGGCCGTGCACAATCTGCATGTCGCAGGTGCCATGGTCTCGGATGCTGCATTGCATGGCAAGCTCGCCGTCGAGCATGCCTCTGACCATCTCGTTGTCCTTGCGCAAGCGGACAGCGGACCGATCACTGTCGATCAGTTCAAGGAAAAGCTGAAGGACGTCCAGCAGGAAGAGCAGCTCGGCTGGCTGACCGCCATCGGCAAGTACTTCATCGGCATCTTCCAGAAGGGCGGCGAGGTGTTCGCCGGCTTCGTCACCGGCATCATTCCGACGCTGGTGGTGCTGATGACGGCCTTCTACGCCGTCACCGAACTGGTCGGTGAAGAGCGTGTGCATGGCCTGGCGCGCGGCGCCGGCCGGATCGCGCTGACCCGCTACACGCTGTTGCCGCTGCTGGCGGTGTTCTTCCTCACCAATCCGATGGCCTACACGTTCGGATCGTTCCTGGAAGAGAAGCACAAGCCGGCCTTCTATGACGCGGCCGTGTCCTATGTGCACCCGCCGCTCGGCCTGTTCCCGCACATCAATCCCGGTGAATATTTCGTCTGGGGCGGCATTCTCGTCGCGCTGCTGGAGCTGGAGAAGAAGGGCGTCGTCGTCGCCGGTTACCACGTCAAGGTGGCGATCTGGTACGCCATCGTCGGCCTCGTCGTCATCCTGCTCAAGGGCATGCTGACCGAACGCATCACCGCCATCATGGCGCGCCGCCAGGGCGTCGAGCTGTAAGGGCGGGGAGGACATCATGGACAAGATATACAAAGCCGTACAGATCTCCCAGGGCAAGACCGGCTGGGGCGGCCCACTGGTCATCGAGCCGACCGCGCAGCGAAGCAAGGTTGTTTCGGTGACTGGCGGTGGCATTCACCCGGTGGCGCAGCTCATCGCCGACATGACCGGTGCCGAAGCCGTCGACGGCTTCAGGGCGCCGCCGATCGAAAGCGAGATGGCGGTGGTCGTCGTCGATTGCGGCGGCACCGCACGATGCGGCGTCTATCCGCGCAAGCGCATCCCGACCGTCAACCTGACGCCGGTCGGTCAATCCGGGCCGCTGGCCCAGTTCATCACCGAGGACATCTACGTTTCGGGCGTAAAGCCGGCCAACATCAAAATGGCGGACGGATCCGAAACGGTCACCACTGCAGGGGGAGCAGCAGCGATGGGTTCGAGCAATAGCAATGCCACTGCGGTACCACAGCCGTTGCCAAGCGAGGGTGGGCTGATCGGCCTCATCAGCTCGATAGGCCGCGTCATGGGGCGTATCGTCGGTATCTTCTTCAATGCCGGGCGCCGCACCATCGATCAGGTCATCCGCAACGTGCTGCCGTTCATGGCCTTCGTGACCATGCTCATCGGTCTGATCCTGTACACCGGCATCGGCGATGTGCTGGCACAGCCGATGGGGCCGCTGGCCAACAACATCGTCGGCCTGCTGATCATCTCGGCGATCTGCGGCTTGCCGTTCCTGTCGCCCATCCTCGGGCCGGGCGCTGTCATCGCGCAGGTCATCGGCGTTGCCATTATCGGCCCGCAGATCGCCAACGGCACGATTTCGCCGGCGATGGCACTGCCGGCGCTGTTTGCCTACAATACCCAGGTGGGCTGCGACTTCGTCCCCGTTGGTCTGGCGCTCGGTGAAGCCAAACCGAAGACGATCGAAATCGGTGTTCCGGCGGTGCTGATCAGCCGCCAGATCATGGGACCGGTCTCGGTGCTGATCGCCTGGATCGTCAGCCTGGTCGTGTTCTGAAGCAATTCCAGGAAAAAAGTGTGAAACGGTTTTCCGTCCGGAATTGCGTCAAAACAAAGAGATAGAGCGGTTCACCGCTCTAGGGATTATTGGAAAATGAGGTTCGCCATATGACGGTTCTTTTGAGAACACGGGTCACTGCCATCGGACCCGAAGTGGCGGACCTCGCCGAAGCGGGCGTGGTCATCCTGTTTGCGGATGGCTCGCCGCCGGAGCTTGCAGAGGTTTCGGTGCTCCATCAGACCGAGCAGGGACCGAGTGACGGAGCGCCCGCCAAGGGCGCTTCGATCACCCTCGGCCCGGTTTCAGCTGTTATAACCGCGGTCGGCTCCAGCGCATGGAGCAAGGTGCTCGAAATGGGCCATGTCGTCATCTCGTTCAACGGCGCCGACGAGGCCGAGAGGCCGGGCGAGATCTGCGCATCGCCAGTCGATACGCAAGCGCTCGTGGCCGCCCTGAAGACGGGCGCGATCATCACCATCGCCGCCTGACAGCATTCGCGTCGCGTTCTATGTTGGGAGCGGCGCCCAAAACCAGAGTATTTGCCATGGAACGCTCGACCATTGTCAGAGTGCATGAAGGTTTGCACGCCCGTCCCGCGACGCGGTTCGTCAAGCTCGCCAAGGGTTTCGAATCCGATGTCGAGCTGGTCAAGGATGGCAAGGCGGTCAGTGCCAAGAGTTCGGTCAAGCTGATGCTGCTGGCGGTCAAGGAGAACCAGGAAGTCACCGTGCGGGCGAACGGTGCCGACGCGATCGAGGCGATCGAGGCGTTGATCGGTTATCTCGAGAATCCCAAGGCGGGCCTGGATGATGAAGCCGAGTCGCAGAGCCCGGCGAATGCGGCCGGGCAGGACATGGCACCCGCGTCAGTGCCAGAATCCGAGTCGGCGGCACCTGGTCGAGCAAACGGCCTGCGCGGTGTAGCCGCAAGCGAAGGCTTCGCCATCGGCCCGGCCTTTGCGCATTTCCCGCCTGATATCGCGGGGCAGGGCCGCATGTTGCAAGCCGAGGAGATCGCCGGTGAGATCGACAGGTTCCGCGCTGCTGTCGCCGCCGTCCAGGCGCGCATGGACGATGCGTTGGCGCAGGACAGCCTGTCGGCCGGAGACCGCGGCATCGTCGCCGCGCTCCGTGACATCGCCGCCGACGACAGCCTGACCGGCGAGGCCGAGGGACTGATCAAGGGCGGCAACGATGCGGTCTCGGCCGTCATTACCGCGGCCTCCACCATCGCCGCCGATTTCAGCGCCGTCGATGATCACTATCTGAACGCGCGTGCGGATGACGTTCACGCAGTCGGCCGGCAGATCTGCCTGGTGCTGCTTGGACAAGACGATGTCACCCTCGAAAACATCCCCGAGGGCGCCATCCTGATTGCCGACGACATCGGCGCCTGGGATCTCGCGCGTGCGCCGCTGAAGCGCATCGGCGGCGTGGTCTGCGGCCATGGCGGCGCGACCTCGCACATCGCCATCATTGCCCGCTCGCACGGTATTCCGGCGGTGCTCGGCCTCGGCGACCAGGTCAACGCCCTGCGCACCGCGCGAGAAGTCGCGCTCGACGGCAACGCCGGCCATGTGATCATCGATCCCGACGAGGCGACCCGCGCCGACTTCGCCGGCCGCGTCGAAGCGGCGGCGAAGGAGCGCGCCGGGCTGACCGTCTTCAAGACGGTGACGCCGAAGCTCGCCGACGGCAGGATCATCGAGGTTGCGGCCAATATCGGCTCGCTTGAGGAAATCGAGGCAGCACTAGAGGCTGGCGCCATGGGCGTCGGCCTGTTCCGTACCGAGCTTCTGTTCATGCGCCATATGCATCTGCCGTCGGAAGACATGCAGGCGGAAACCTATGCGGCGCTGGCCAAGGCTTTTGCGCCGTACCCTGTCATCGTGCGCACGCTCGACATCGGTGGCGACAAGCCGATCGCCGGCATCGAATTTCCCGATGAGGAAAACCCGTTCCTCGGCTGGCGCGGTATCCGCATGTGCCTCGACCGGCCCGATATCTTCAAGCGTCAGCTGCGGGCGCTGCTGCGGGCGGCCGTGCATGGCAACATCAAGGTGATGCTGCCGATGATCTCCGACATATCAGAGGTCAGGCAGACGCGGGTTCTGGTCGAGGAATGTGCCGCCGAACTGAAAGCCGAAAGGGTGCCGCATGCGACGTTCGATCTCGGCGTGATGATCGAGACCCCCGCCGCCGTGCTGATCGCCCCGGCTTTAGCCAAGGAGGTGGCTTTCTTCTCGATCGGCACCAATGATCTCACCCAGTATATCATGGCCGCCGACCGGCTGAACCCGACAGTGGCAAAGCTCAACGACGTCACCAATCCGGCCGTCATGTCGGCGATCGAAATGACGGCCAAAGCCGGCGTCGCCGCCGGCATCATGGTCGGCATGTGCGGCGAGGCCGCCGGCCGTCCCGACCTTATTGCGACGTTCGTGAAGATGGGGCTGACCGAGCTTTCGATGAGTCCTGCCTCGATCCAGCGCGCCAAGAAGACGATTATGGCGATGGCGGCGGAAGGCTAGCCGAAGTCTCGACAATTACGGCAAATGGGCAAGCAAGGTGGCGAAAACCGGTGTCAGCTCAGCGATCGGGCTCGCCTTGGCGCAGGCCTGAACGATGCGGTCGTGACGGATATCGGCTGCCAGGATCGCGATCTCCAGCATATCCGGTTCCGGCGAACCGTCCCTGCCGGTGGTTGCCAGGCCGCAGGCCAAGGCGAGCGGCGCCAGGCAGCTTATGTCGAGCGCTTGGCCGCCCACCGCCGGCGTTTCCGGCGCGGTCTCGGCAAAGCGAACGGGACGCTGGTTGAGGCACTCGACCAGCAACGCCGAACAAATGGCCGCGATCGCCTGCAGTCCGGCGTCAGGCGCGGCCAATGCAGCCAAAAGGTCGCCATGCCGCTTGCGCATCGTGACATGGACGGCCGCAAAATCGGCTTCGTGGATGCGGGCATTGTCGATTTTCAGACCGGCAAGCACCGCCTTGGTCAAATAATACATATCGCGCCGGAACAGGCGCTCCGCGCTCAGCTGGCGATCCTCGTTGCCGACCGGGAAATAGGTGCCGAGGCCCTTTACCGTCGTGCCGTCCACCTTTATCGGGCGCTCATGCGGGACGAAGGATTCAGCGATCGACAGCGCTTCGTCGACGGCACTCGCGGCGTGGCTGAGCAGGCCCTCGATGCCCTTGCCCGGAAAGGGCGGCAGATGGCTGGTTGCTTCGCGCAGGACACTGGCGTCGCCGCTGCCGTCATGGCGGCTCTGGCGGATCGCGTCGCGAACTTCCCGCAGCCGGTCCTTCAGGTTGACGCGGACATCTTCGGAGATTTGTCGGAGCATCGCGGATTGCCTCGAAATTGCTGCGGATGGCCGCCAACAGGGGGTGGCCATCACCTCTACATTGTTCCTATCGATTGGTAGATCAATAGGCGATACTAGACCAGCATGCAGAATCGGCGACGGCGCGCTCGTCCATCGCCGCAGGGGGAGACACAGGCGTGGGCAGGCGACGACAGGGCGAAAGCGAAAACGGCCGGGGCGAGGCAACCGAGCAGGTCGCCAGCGAAAGCCGGACGGATCGCCTGAGGATTCGCGCCGCCTGGATGTATTTCGTCGAGCAGATGACGCAGAATGAAATCGCCGATGTGCTCGGCGTCGGCCGCGTCACCATCGTGCGCATGCTGGCGGACGCCCGCGCGCGCAACGAGGTCAAGATCAGCATCGAGAGCGAATTGTCGGAAATCGTGCGGCTTGAACGCGCGCTGGAAAAGACTTTCGGGCTGCAGCAGGCGCTGGTGGCGCCGCTTTCCACGCCCGACGCCGATCCGTTACCGGCAATCAGCGCCAAGACCGGCAGTTTCGTGTCAGATACGATGAAATCCGGCATGCGTGTCGGCGTCGGCTGGGGCCGAACGCTGTTTTCGAGCCTGCCCTTCATCAGCGCCAAGTCGCTCACCGACTTCAAGGTCATTTCGCTGCTTGGCGGCGTCGGCGTCGTGCGGCGCTACAACCCGGCGGAGTTCGCCTGGCGCTTCGCCCAAATCTTCCAGGGCGACGGCTATCTGATCCCGACGCCGGCCGTCGTCGACAGCGTCGAGACCAAGATCGCGCTGGTCGAGCGCTGCGGCCTGCAGGAGGTTTTTGAGATGGCCAACGTGCTTGATGCCGTTCTGCTGAGCGTCGGCGGCATCGCCTCGGCCACCACCTTTTCACGCGGCGGCTTTCTTAAGGAAGCGGATCGGGAGGCCCTGCTTGCGCGTGGCGCCGTTGGCGACCTTCTGTTCCATTTCTTCGACCGCAATGGCGATCTGGTCGACCATCCCGTCAACAGCCACGTGATGTCGGTGGATGTCGATCGCCTGCGCAAGGCGCCGATCCGCATCCTCACCTCCGGCGGTGCGGAGAAGACCGAGGCGCTGCTCGGCGCCATGACCCTCATCGCGCCGACGATCCTGATCACCGACGAGGAGAGCGCTCGGCGCATGCTGGAAGCGGTCAGCGGAAGCTGAAGCTATCCGTGATGTAGTCCGGCCAGGCCTGCTGTTCATCGAAAACGGCAGCGAGATCTGATGTGTCCGCCAATATCCCACTCAAAACTAGCGCCGTGGCGATGCCAGCGCTGTTTCCTCCTGATATGTCGTGCTCGACGCTGTCGCCGACGCAGACCACGCCATGGCGCTCCGGCTCGCCGGCCAGCGCCAGTGCAGCGTCGAAAATCGCCTTGTAGGGCTTGCCGATGCGGATGACGTTGCCGCCAAGGCTTTCGTAGAGATCGGCGATCTCGCCGGCGCCGTAGCGGGGTCCGACCGCCGTCAGCATGATCCTGTCGGGATTGGTGCAGAAGCACGGCACCCGCCGCGCCGCTGCCGGGGCAAGCAGCCGGCGATAGTGATCGAGGTCGTAGCGGTCGCCCTCGCTGGCCGAGATCAGCACCAGTTCGGCGTTGTCGCCTGTCCCGGTCAGCACAAAAGGCAGGCCCTCGATCGCCGAACGGTCGTCGTCGCGGCTGATCAGCAGGCATTTTGTCCCCGGGCGCAGCTTTCCCGATTCCGCCATGTCATTGAAGGATCGCCACGCTACCTCGCCGGAAGAGACGAAATGGTCCCAGCTTCCCGGTTCAAAGCCGAGTTTCATGAGCCGGCTTTCATTGGGTTGGGCCCGCTTGCCGGAATTGGAAATCAGCACCACGGTCTTGCCGGCGCGCTTCAGTGCCGACAGGGCCGCCACCGCGTCCGGATAGGGCCGTGTTCCGTCATGCAGCACGCCGAACTGGTCGAGCAGGAACACGTCGTAACGTTCCGCCAGCGGCCCGATGCCCTCGAGACGTTCTACGTTTTTCGTCCTCATAGGAACTCCGCCTCGCTTGCACCCTGCAGCGCCAGCCGCGCCGTGCCGGCGGCGGCCTCGTCGGAAAGCGCGGGCAGAAAGTCGACGCCGAGCTGGCGCTGCCGGATCGCCGTCCAGGTCGGGTTTGCCGCGCCGCCTCCGACGCTCCTGACCGACGTCAGTGCGGGCGCACCAAGTTCGGCAAGCCGGTCATAGCCAAGCGCTTCGATCGCGGCGATGCCCTCGAACATCGCCTTGAGATAGCCGGCATCGTCCGCTGGCCGGGGTGTGAGGCGTGGCGGCAGCGCGGGATCGGCGATCGGGAAGCGTTCGCCAGCGGTGCTGAGCGGGTAGTAGTCAAGGCCTGTCTCGGTCGTGGGGTCGATTGCCGCGCTGAGTTCGATGATGCGCGCGAGCGGAAAATGCTGCGCCAGCACCTTGCCGCCGGAATTCGACGCCCCGCCGGCCAGCCAGGTGTTGCCAAGCCGATGGCTGTAGATGCCGAAGCGCGGCGCCGAGATCGGCCGGTCGGACAGGATCTTGATGGTCAGTGAGGACCCCAGCGCGGTGACGCCGTCGCCGATGGCCGCGGCACCGGTGGCCAGGAACGAGGCGCAGCCGTCCGTCGTTCCGGCGACAACGACCACATCGCGCGGCAAGCCGAACTGCTCCGCGGCGGCAGCGGTGAGAGCGCCGGTGACCTCGCCCGGTTCGACGACGCGCGGCAGCAACTCCATGCGCATCCCGGCCGCCGCGATCCAGTCCGGCCAGCGCCGGGCCTCGACGTCATAGCCTGTCTTCAGCGCATTGTTCTCGTCGCTGATATCGAAGCGACCGGAGAAATTTCCGGCGATCCAATCGGCCTGGTGCAACATCTTCGCGACGCCGGACAGGCGCTGAAACTGGAGTGCCTTGGCAAGCCCTGATGTTGGGCCGTGCGCAGCACTTGCAGCCGGCGCCGCGCAGGCGATTGCGGCCAGGATGTCGTCGTCGGCGACCTTGTCGTTGTACATCAGCGGTTCGGCCAGAGGTCGCCCGGCGGCGTCGACCGGCAGCAGCGTGCCCGACGTGCCGTCGACGGCGATGGCGCCGACCGCTGCACGGTCGATGCCGGAAAGCAGTTCGATCAGCGCCGCCTCGACCGCTTGCCACCATGCCGCCGGGTCGCGGCCATCACTACTGAATCTGTCGAGCGGAACAGCCGAATGCCCGGCAATGGAGAAATCTGGGCGCATGGCCACGGCGCGCGCACCTGACGTGCCGATGTCGATGCCGATGGCAAGTGGCATCATGGCATCTGTCCTTTGCTCTATGTTCGTTTGAGCATGATCTTTTCCGAAAACCGGTATCCACTTTTCGGGATCATGTTCTAGCCGCCGGCCGCGTTGAGCTTCTGGCGATACTGTTCGGCGTCCCAGTTGACCAGCTCGTCATTCTCGGCGGCGGTGAGATAGTTCAGCCGCGCCGCAATGTCTATGCGCGCCGTCACGTCGGCGAGGCAGCGTTGCATGGCGTCGGCGCCAGCACTGGCATCGCCGCGCATCAGTACGCCAGCGCCGGGAAACAGGATCGCCGCCGGCGCCGTAGCCAGCCGTGCGATAGTATCAGCCACAGTCTCGCCGGGTCCGGCGACGACGGAGCCTTGGCCGAGGAAAATGACGTGGTCCGGATAAAGGCTACCGGCCTCCGCCATGCGACGGCTCTCCGGGTCGAGCGCAACCGCATGTGCTTCGACATCGGCCGGCAATCTGTAGCCACTGTCGCCGCCAAGCACCGCCAAGGTGGCAAGGTCGGGCGCGGCGGTCGCGCGCGCCGGCCGGGCCAGCAGGGACCTGACGCGATGCAGCAGAAGCTCCGCCCCCACGACGGTTTCGGCGGCGACGACCAGCCCGTGATTGGCAAGGATCAGCACGTCGACATCAGGCCGCAGTTTTTCGGCAATGCCGCGGGCAAGTGGCAGGCCCGGCCGGAAATAGGGCACATAGGCCCATTCGATGCCATCGAGCCGCCTGGCAACCTCGGCCTCGCCATCGGTCTGCACGGCAAGCGAGATGGTGTCGACGCAGTGGACATGCAGAACGACGCGCTGCGGCATCAGGGCGTGCACCGTGGTCTCGATCGACGGACGCAAGCCGCGCGGATTGAGCGCCGCAATGGTGAAGCCCTGCGGCTGGTCGGCGGCGCGGTCGCGCTGTTCGACGGCCCTGAGCAGCGGCGTCATCGCCACCGGCACCATGATGTCGTCGGTGAGCGCATCCTTCAGCCAGGTGCCGGAGGCCTTGATCCACAACGTGTCGCCGGCTTTCAGCGAGGTGTTGCCGCCTGCCGCCTGGGTCAGATGCGGGCTCTGCCCGATGCTGGCCGAAAGCGCCCGCAAGGCGGCTAGTTCCTGCGCGTCAGCTTGGGTTGCCATGGCGCTTTTCCTCCAACGGCTCGGCCGTGTCCTGCGCGAAATCCCGTTGCCGGGATCGAACTGGCGCTGATATCGCAGATGCGAGTGATCTACGTCAATAGTGATCTACTATCATCAAAACCCGCTTGCAATCTGGCTAATGTTGAGTAAGTTGCGCCAATTGCCATGGAAAAGGGCACTCGGGAGGAAAGAGTGAGCGACTCCGGCCGTCAGCGTCAGATCGTCGAACTGCTGCGGGATCGCCCGTTCGCCTCGGTGCGCGAGCTTCAAGAACGGCTCGGCGTTTCCGCCGCGACGGTCAGGCGCGACATCGACAGGATCGACGAAGCCGGCGAAGCTCGGAAGGTCTACGGCGGCATCTCGGCGCTTGACGGGGCTTCCCAGGCGGGCGTCGCCTATGCCAGGCCCTATGACGAGAACCGCGACCTTGCGGTCGAGGCCAAGCGGCAGATCGCAGCTCTCGCGGCGACCATGGTGCGCAACGGCGACGCGGTCATCGTGCATGGCGGCTCGACCTGCTTCCATCTCGGGGTCAAGCTCGCCGAGCGCAGCATTCGGCTCTATACCAATTCGATGCCGCTGGCGGCCTATTTGAGCGACCACGGCCACTGCAGCCTGACCGTTGCCGGCGGCGAACTGCACCGTGAGCCGGGCATCATCCATTCACCGACCCAGGCCGTGCCCTTCTACGCGTCGAAGTTCTTTCTCGGCGCGCAAGGCATTGGCCAGGAAGGCGTGCTGGAATCGCATCCGCTGCTGGTGCGCTCCATCGTCGACCTCAGCCTCTGCGCCGACCAGATCGTGGTGCTGGCCGACAGCCGCAAACTGTCGATCCATGCGCGCAATGTCGCGCTGCCGCTTTCCCGCATCGGGACGCTGGTCACCGACGACGGTCTCTCCGACACCGATGCGCGCATGCTCGAGGACGCCGGCGTCATGGTGCGGATAGCCTCATCCTCGGGAGCCATCCAGTGAAGGTGGCCGTCCTCGATTTCGGCAAGACCAATTCGAAGCTGTTCGTCTTCGGTCAGGACGGGCGTATTCTCGACGAGCGCCGGACACAACCGAAATGGGTGCGCCAAGGCGGCTTCAGCGTGCTCGACGAGGCAGCGCTCCACGATTGGGCGCTCAATGCCGTTGCCGATGCGGCCGACAGCCATGGCGTCGAGGGGCTGATGATGTCGGGCCATGGCTGCACCTTCGCCTTGATCGACGAGGCGGCGCTGACGCACCCGATCCTTGATTACGAGCAAGAACCGCCGGCCGAGATTGCCGCGCGGATCGATCGTTGCATTCCGGACTTTGCCGAAACCTTCTCGCCGCGACTGCCGCTCGGCTTCAACTACGGTCGCCACATGCTGTGGCTGCAGGAGGTCGATCCCGGCGCGTTCGCTGCGGCGAAATCGATCCTCGGCTATCCGCAATACTGGAGCTGGCGCCTTGGCGGGCGAGCGGTCTCGGAAGTGTCCTATCTCGGCTGCCACTCGCATATGTGGGCGCCGCGCAGCCAAGACTTTTCCTCGCTGGTCGACGCCCAGGGCTGGCGTGACCGAATGCCTTCTTTTGAGCGCGCCGGCGCCGTGATCGGCGAACGGCACCTCGGAGGTTTGGCGCGGCCAGTCGCCATCCACAATGGCGTCCATGACTCGAATGCGGCGCTGCATGCCTATCGCCGGCAGGAGCTCGGCCCGGTCACAGTCGTTTCGACCGGCACATGGGTCGTCGTGCTCAACCCGGACTGCCCGCTCGATGCGCTCGACCAGGATCGCGACATGCTGGTCAATGTCGATGTCGATGGCGGCCCCGTGCCGACCATCCGCTTCATGGGCGGTCGCGAATTCGCGACCATAAGCGCTGGCTGGCAAGGCGCGATCGGCCTGTCCTCGATACAGAGGGTGATCGACGCCAGTGTCATGGCATTGCCGAGCTTCGCGCCCGGCGGACCTATGCCCGACCGTGCGGGCCGGCTGGTCGGGCGTACGCCCGATGCCGAGGAGCGGGCCGCCGTGGCGCTGCTCTACGTGGCGCTGATGGTCGATCTGTCGCTCGACCTGATCCATTCGCAGAACACCGTGATCGTCGATGGCGGACTGAACAGTGGCGGCCTGCTCGCCAGCCTGCTGGCGCAGCTGCGTCCCGGCCAGTCCTTCCTGCAGGGCGCCACACTGGAAGGCAGCGCCACGGGTGCCGCGGCGCTCGCCTTCGAGAGTGTCGGGCGGGAATTTGCCGCCGAAGTTCCGGAGCCGGTGCGTGCGTCGCGTTTCACCGGATTGGCCTTCTATCGCGATGATTGGCGTGCCTTCGCCATCGACCGGGGGATCGCTGGTGCGACGGCGGGAGGCGCACGATGAGCGCGGCCGCCAAGGTCGAGACGGCGCGCCAGCCGGTGCTGGAAATGCGACACATCTCCAAGACGTTCGGCGCCATCCGCGCCTTGCAGGATGTCTCGCTCAGCGTTCATGCCGGCGAGTTGCACGCCTTGATGGGCGAAAACGGCGCCGGCAAGTCGACATTGATGAAGGTGCTTTCAGGCGCCTATCGGCCGGATGTCGGTGGCGAGATCCTGATCGACGGCATGCACGCCGCGACCGGCGATCCGATCAAGGCACGCGCCAGTGGCGTCGCGGTGATCTATCAGGAGCTGTCGCTGGCGCCCAATCTGACCGTGGCGCAGAATATCTTCCTCGGCAACGAGCCGCGCCGCTTCGGCATCGTCGATCGCGACCAATGCACCCGGCGCGCCAGGGAGATCATCGCGCGTCTCGGCGTCTCCTTCTCGGCCCGCGACATGGTCTCCAGCCTGTCGCTCGGCGAGCGCCAGCTGGTCGAGATCGCCCGCGCGCTGTCGACCAATGCGCGCATCATCGTCATGGACGAGCCGACGACGTCGCTGACCTCGCGCGAGACCGACCGGCTGTTCGAGGTCATTGCGACGCTGAAATCGCAAGGCATCGCCATCATCTACATCAGCCACCGCATGGAAGAGGTCTACCAGCTCGCCGACCGCGTCAGCGTGCTGCGCGACAGCGGTTATGTCGGCACGCTGGAGCGCGCCGATCTCAGCGCCTCGCGCCTGGTGTCGATGATGGTCGGCCGCGATCTGTCGGCCTTCTACAAGAAGGACCATCGGCCGCCGGATGCAAAGCGCGCGGTGGCGCTCTCGGTGCGCGGCATGTCCGACGGTCGTCTCCTGAAGAACTGCTCGTTCGACCTGCACAAGGGCGAGGTGCTGGCTTTGGCGGGTCTGGTCGGCTCCGGCCGCACCGAGCTTGCACGGCTGATCTTTGGCGCCGACAGGCGCACATCCGGCACGCTGGAACTCGATGGCAAGCCTGTAACCATCGGCTCGCCGCGTGAGGCGCTCGATGCCGGCATTGCCTATCTGACCGAGGACCGCAAGGAACTCGGCCTGTTCCTCGACATGTCGATCTCCGACAACATAAGCATGGGTGTGCTGGCAAGGGATTCGCGCGCCGGCGGCCTGCGCGACTTCGCGGCCGCCGAGAGGCGCGCTTCCAAGGCTGTTGCCGATCTCTCCATCCGCACCAGGTCGGTACAGGCTAATGCCGGCTCGCTGTCGGGCGGCAACCAGCAAAAGGTGCTGCTCGCCCGCCTGCTCGAAACCGAGCCGAAGGTCGTCATCCTCGACGAGCCGACCCGCGGCGTCGACGTCGGGGCGAAGTCGGAAATCTACCGGCTGATCGACAATCTCGCCAAGCAGGGCATCGCCATCCTGATGATCTCCAGCGAACTGCCGGAAGTGATCGGCGTCGCCGACCGCGTGCTGGTGATGCGCGACGGCACGATATCGGGCGAGGTGGCGGCATCCGAAGGCCATCCGCTCAGCCAGGAGAAAATCATGGAACTTGCAACGGGAGCGGCTCAGCAATGACCGACAAGGCGACCGAGATCAGCGCGGGCGGCCAGGCCACCGGCACGAGCCGGCGGTTGCGCACCGCAATCGCTGCCCTTGGCATGCTGCCGGTGCTGATCCTGCTGGCGGCCGGCTTCCAGTTCATGAACCCGCGCTTCCTGACCGAGACCAATTTGCTGATCGTCACCCAGCAATCGTCGATCAACATCGTGCTGGCGGCCGGCATGACCTTTGTCATTCTAACCGGCGGCATCGACCTGTCCGTCGGCGCCATCCTTGCCGCCTCGGCGATGGTGGCGGTGATCGTATCGCTGGTGCCCGATTGGGGCCTGCTCGGCGTGCCGGCGGCCATTCTGGTCGGCCTCGGCTTCGGCGTCATCAACGGGTTGCTCATCGCCTACATCAAGCTGCCGCCCTTCATCGTCACGCTGGGTTCGCTGACCGCTGTGCGCGGCGTCGCCCGCCTGCTCGGCCAGGACACGACGGTGTTCAATTCAGACCTGCCGTTTGACTTCATCGGCAACGGTTCGCTGTTCGGCATTCCCTGGCTGGTCATCATCGCGCTATCGGTCGTCGTGCTGTCCTGGCTGGTGCTCAAGCGCACCGTGCTCGGCACCTGGATCTATGCTGTCGGCGGCAATGCAGAAGCGGCGCGGCTGACCGGCATCAAGGTGCCGCTGGTGCTGCTTTTCGTCTACGGCGTTTCCGGCCTGCTGGCCGGTCTTGGCGGCGCCATGTCGGCGGCCCGTCTCTACGCCGCCAACGGCTTGCAACTGGGCCAGTCCTACGAACTCGACGCCATTGCCGCGGTCATTCTCGGCGGCACCAGCTTCGTCGGCGGCGTCGGCTCGATCTGGGGCACGCTGATCGGCGGCCTGATCATCGCCGTGCTCTCCAATGGGCTCATCTTGGCCGGCGTTTCGGACATCTGGCAGTACATCATCAAGGGATTGGTCATCATCGTGGCGGTCGCCCTCGACCGCTACAGGCTCCAGGCAGGAGCAAGAACGTGATTGACCTTAGTCGCCGGCGTCAACGACCGGTTTGTGTAACGCACCGTGAGAGGCGCGGGGCAATCGGAGGAAAGCAATGAAGACCATCGCCAAACTGCTCTGCGGCGTCGCACTCGCGTCGCTCGCCATCGCGCCTGCTTCGGCCAAGGACCTCAACAAGGTCGGGATCTCGGTCGGCCTGCTCGGCAACCCCTTCTTCGTCGCCACTATCAAGGGCATCGAGGACGCGGCCAAGAAGATCAACCCGAAGGTGGAGGTGACATCGGTGTCGGCCGACTATGACCTCAACAAGCAGGTCTCGCAGGTCGATTCATTCATCGCCGCCGGCGTCGACGTGATCATGCTCAATGCGGTCGACGCCAAGGCGATCGCGCCGGCGGTGAAGAAGGCGCAGGCGGCGGGCATCGTCGTTGCCGCCTTCGACGTTTCGGCGCCAGGCGCCGACGTCACGGTGATGACAAACAACGTCAAGGCGGGCGAAGAGGCGTGCCAGTACCTGGTCGACCATACGGGCGGCAAGGGCGATTACGTCATCCTCAACGGGCCGGCATCGTCGTCTATCCTGGAGCGGGTAAAGGGCTGCAAGAACGTGCTGGCGCAGCATCCCGACATCAAGATCCTCTCCGACGACCAAAATGCCGAAGGCTCGCGCGACGGCGGCCTGAAGGTATTCCAGTCGCTGCTCACCCGCTTCGACAAGATCGATGCGGTGTTTGCCATCAACGACCCGACGGCGATCGGCGCCCAGCTTGCGGCCAAGCAGCTCAACCGCTCGGAGTTCCTCTTCACCGCCGTCGACGGCGCGCCCGATATCGAGAAGGAACTCTCCTCCGGCACCTCGATGATCAAGGCGTCGGCCTCGCAGGACCCCTATGTGATGGCCGGCCAGTCGCTGACGATGGCGGCTGAACTGCTGGCCGGCAAGAAGCCAGCGGAGCCGACCGTGCTGCTTGACCCGAAGCTGATCACGGCTGAGAACCTGAAGGACTACAAGGGCTGGACCGCGGCCCGCTAAACGTCCCTCAGCAGCGTGGGGGGGGGGGGGGGGGGGGGCCCGCGCGGGGCGGGGCGGGGGGCGGGGGCGCGGGGGGCGGGGGCGGCGAGCGCCGCGCGGGATGGGGGGGGATGTGTTGGTGGGTGATGATTTTGAGGAAGAGAAAAGCGCCGC
>NZ_JAMYSA010000091.1:0-24585 GCF_040321735.1 Mesorhizobium sp. M0293 | reverse complement strand
TTGGCGCTGCGACGAACCTATCATAAGGGGGAAAACTGTTACCTATGTATCCGGTTCAAAGTGTTACCCATCTATCGGCTGGACACCGGCAGGACAATGAGGGGCAGCGCCAAACCTCCTCGTCTCCGAAAATGGACTCTGACCGCCTCAACCACTGCGGGCAGGCAGCGTAGCCCTTACGCCAGCTTCGCCAGCAGCTTCATGAAGGTGGCGATCTCCTTGGCTGAGAGCGGCGCCAGTGTCTCCTGGGTGATCTCGCGGGCCAGCGGGATCAGGCGCTCGATGGCGTCGCGGCCTTCTGCGGTCAGATTGACCAGCAGCCGCCTTTTGTCGGCCTCGTGCTTGGAAAGCTCGACCAGGCCGCGCGCCTTCAGCCGGTCGATGACGCCCTTCACCGTCGCCGCATCCATGGCGATCAGCGTGCCGAGCTGGTTCTGCGAGGTCTCGCCGACATCGCGCAGCTTGGCGAGTGCTGCGAATTGCGGCGGCGTCAGGTCGCCGATATGCGCGGCAAAGATCGAGACATGGCGCTGATGCGCCTTGCGCAGGATGAAGCCGACCTGCTCCTGCAGGAGGTAATCGTGTTCCTCAGGCTCTTCGACCTCGACGAGCTTGAGCAGATTGTCCTCGGCGCTCATCGCAGCCCGTCCCAGGCCTTGATGTCCTTGGCTGCCAGCCCGCCCATGCGGTCGTGCACGCGCGGGCCGCAGGTCATGGCGAGGCAGAACAGGATTTCGTCGGGACGCGGCCCGTCATTGATGCCGACTTCCATGGCGTCGAAATGGCTGCGCACATAGGCGGCGTTGATGTGGCCGAGCGGTACGTCGAGCTTTGAACCGAAAGCGCCGACCTTTTTCGCCGACGGCACGATCGCCTTGGCGTCGCCGAGCCGCTCGCGCATGGCGTAGCCGCCGGGCACATGCCAGAGCGCGCCGTGCTCGAGTTCGCCTGCTGTGCCGACAATGGCGCCCTTGCCATAGCCGTCGATCTGCTTCACGTCTCCGCCGAGCGCGGCGATCAACCGGTCGGCGAGCAACAGGCCGAGCGGCTTCAGGTCGTCCATGGCGCTCTGCAAGTCCTCGACATAGCGTCCGGCGAACGGGTTTTTCACCAGCGCCATGGCGACGGCGCGGCGGCGCGGCACCTGGGCCACCGGCCCGCCCTCGTGAAAGATCTCTTCGGTCAACACCGCGATTTTGCGGATCGGAAACTCAGGCATGCGCAACTTCCTTCCCTGGGATTTTGTTGGGCGCGGCAAGCGCCATGGAACCACTGATGCGGGTCTGGCCTGCAAGGAAGAGCGCCGATGCGGCGATCAATCCCCTGCGGCGGAAATCTTCGGCGACGGCAAGCCCGCTGTCCAGCGCCATGGCAATCTCCGCTGGGGAAAGCCGGCCGACCTCTTGCGTGACAGGCCTGTCGCCAAGGTCGCTGTCCGGCGCCAGATCGCGCGCCGGCACACGCCGGATGGCCGGATGGCCGGGCAGATCGACGGCATTGGCGATCAGCGTCGCGGCGGCATCGGCTTCGGCTCCGGTCTTCGCGAGCACGGTGACGGCGTCGGCAATGCCCAGCGAAAACGAGCGTCCGCGCCAGCCGCTGGTGGCAAAGCCGCGCACGCCATCCTCGGCGCGGATGATGATGCGGTCCGCAAGACCGTGTCCGGTGCCGGCGATGGCAAGCATCATGGACTGGCCGGTGCCGAGGTGGATGGCGCTATCGCCGCCATTGTTGACATAGGCGCGATCGAGCTGGCGACCCTCCAGCAGCGCATCAAGCATTTCGTCGGCTACCGAACCGGCGACGGCGGCCATCGGCGTGATGAATTTTTCCGCCAGCGGCACAATTGCCGCCTCCATGCGCCGTGCTGTCGACCCGGAGAACAGACGGGGGCGCAATGACGTGGGGCGTCGCAGGCCGGGTAGTTCATCAACCAGTTCGGTCAGAATGGTCTGGAACCGAGCTGCAGCCTGTTCATAGGCCAAGCGGCGTTCGTGCGCCTCGCCAAAGGCCTCGACGATCAAGTCGATCGGCCCGTGGTTGAGATGCAGCCGCTTGCCGTCCTGCAGCCAATGCGCTTGCGGGCCTTGCATCACCCGGTCTCGTTCGACGCAGCGCGGCGCAATTGCGCCAGCGGCGGCCATGGATTGCCGGCCGCAGCACACGTTCCGCGTCGCGGGTTGAGGTATTCGCCACCCCTAGCAACGATATCCTCGACGTTGCGGATCTCGGCCTCGTAGCCGCCCAGCCTGATGTAGTCGTCGCGGCGTAGGGTGAATTCGATCGGCGCCACAAGTGCGGGGGTCGGCACATAGCCGAAGGCGCCCTCCGGCACCCTTGTGACATCGACCATCAGCGTGATGCCGCCGCCCGGCCAGACATAGACCGGCGCGCCGCCGACCGTCACATAGGTGGTCAGGCCTTGTACCGAACGGGTCAGGTTGACCGGGTTTTCGGTGACGCCGGCGCGCAGTGAACCACCGGCGCCGCCGATGAACAGCACGGTGCACAAAGCCGGTTCGCAATTGTCCTCGATCAACTCGACGGACTTTTGCAGCCGTTCGGGAAAAGGCTTCTGCACCGGCTTCAGCTCGTCGTCGAGCTCGTAATAGGCGAACTGCTCGCCGGTGGTCGAAACCATCAGCAACGACAGGCCCGGCCGCGCGCCCTTCTTGGCGTTCCATTCGCCGAGGATCGACAGCGGGTCGGATATGCTGGTGCCGCCCCAGCCGAGGCCGGGTTCGGAAACCTTGAAATAGCGGCCCGGCGTCGAGCGGCGGCCGATGATTTTTATGCCGGTGTCCTGCCAGCCCAGCACCTTGCCGGCCTGATGCTCCGAGACGACGCCGGTGATGTGGTCGTCGACCACCACTACCTCGTCGACCAGGCCGCGCCATTGCGTGGCGAACATGCCGATGGTCGCCGAGCCGCACCCGACACGCATGCGGTGTTCCTGCTTGCCGTCGATCACAGGTGGTTTGCCGGCTTCGACTGTGATGATGGCGCCGCCATCGATGGCTAGTTCGACAGGCTTGCGGTTGCACAGATTGAGCAGCGCGTCACAGGTGGCGCGGCCTTCAGCCTTGGAGCCGCCGGTCAGATGGTGCACGCCGCCAAGCGACAACATCTGAGAGCCATATTCGCCTGTCGTGACATGGCCGATCGCTTCGCCTTGCGACCGCACCACAGCCGTTTCGGGTCCGATATGACGGTCGGTGTCGATCTTCACCTTGACACCGCAATAGGAGAAGATGCCCTCGGTGACGACCGTGACGAGATCGACGCCCTCGACCTCCTGGCTGACGATGAACGGGGCCGGCTTGTAGTCGGGATAGGTGGTGCCGGCACCGATGGCGGTGACGAAGCGGCGGCCGGTGTTGATAAGTTCGCCGTCCCATGTCTCGCCCTCGGCAACGAACGGCACGATTGCCGCGCCGGCCTCCGCCGCATGGTCGAGGATGGTTAGCGGGTCCATCCGCACGATGCTGCCGCCGACATTGCCGTAGCGATCGCAAGCGCCGGTGCGGCCATCGGCGATGTAGCACATCACCGGACAGGCATCGCAGCGGATCTTCTCCGCCACCAGCTTCTCGCCGGGATCGTGGGTTTCGAAGCGTTCGGCAAGCTCGCTCATCGGCGTGCCTCCTTTTCGCAAATGGCGGCGCGGATACGCGTCGGCGTCGCCGGAATCTTGGTGACCAGGACGCCGGTGGCGTGGCGGATGGCGTTGAGGATCGCAGGCGCCGTCGGGATCAGCACATGCTCGCCCAACCCCTTGGCGCCAAAGGGTCCTTCCGGATCCGGAACTTCTATCAGGATGGTTTCGATCGGCGGCACGTCGCCGATGGTCGGAATGAGATAGTCGTGCAAATTCTCGGTGCGGCCGGGAATATACTCTTCCATCAGCGCCATGCCGATGCCTTGCGCGATACCGCCTTCGATCTGGCCTTCGACCAGCAGCGGGTTGATCGCCTTGCCGACATCGTGCGCGGCTGTGATCTTGATCAACTTCACCGTGCCGAGCTTGAGGTCGACCTCCAGTTCGGCAATCTGCGCGCCATAGCCATAGACGGCGTAGGGTTTGCCCTGTCCCTTGGCGTCGAGTGGCAGCGTCGGCGGGTCGTAGGTCTCCTCGGCGCGGAAGACGAAGCCTTCGGCATCCACGTCGAGCGAGGCGAGGTCGATACGGCGAGTGGCTTCACCTTCGCGGATGGCGATCGCCGGGCCGTCAAGCTGCAGGGCTGCGTTTTCGGAAACATTGGCAAAGCGCAGTATCTGTTCGCGCAAGGCGCGGCCGGCCTTTTCGGCCGCCTTGCCGGTGACGAAGGTCTGGCGCGAGGCCGATGTCTTGCCGGCGTCGGGACTGATCGATGTATCGGCGCTCTTCAGCTGGAATTTCTCCAGCGGCAGGCCAAGCGCGTCGGCGCAGATCTGGGCGATGACGGTGTTCGAACCCTGGCCGATATCGACGGCGCCTTGGTGTAGGATGACCGTGCCGTCAGCCGCGATGCCGACGCGGATGGTCGACGGGTTAGGCAGCGAGGTGTTGCCGCAGCCGTACCAGCAGGAGGCGATGCCTACGCCGCGCTTTTTGTCTCTGTTGGTACCGTTGAACGCATCCGCGTCGGCTTTCGCGCGCGCCCAATGCGGCCGCAGCGATTCGAGGCATTCGGCAATGCCGACGCCTGAGTCCAGACGCTGCCCGGTAACCGTTTCGGACCCGTTCCGAAGGCAGTTTCTCGTCCGAAAGTCGAGCCGATCCATGCCGAGCTTGCCGGCCAGCTCGTCATAGAGCGTCTCCTGCATGATCGTCGCCTGCGGCACACCGAAGCCGCGGAAGGCGCCGGAAATCGGCCCATGCGTGTGAATAGCGCGGCCCTCGGCACGGTAGTTCGGCGTCGCATAGGGGCCGGATGCATGCACCGGCACGCGGTTGGCGACCGTCGGCCCCCAGCTTGCATAGGCGCCGGTGTTGAAATCGCCTTCGAAGGTCATGCCGGTGACATGGCCATCGGCATCGGCGCCGATGGTCGCTTTCATCTCGGCTGGATGGCGCTTGGTGGTCGAAATCATCGATTCGGTGCGGGTGTAGGCGAGTGCCGTCGGCCGCCCCGTCTTCAGCGCTACAAGGCCGATCAGCGGCTGCAGCGAGACATCGAGTTTCGAGCCGAAGCCGCCACCCGTCGCGGTCGGCACAATGCGCACCTTGTCGACGGCAAGGCCGAGCACCTTCGCAGTCTCGTCGCGATCCATATAGGGTGCCTGGGTGCAGGCGACGACCACCAGCGTGTCGCCGTCCAGGTAGGCATAGCCGGCCTCTGGTTCGATATAGGCATGTTCGACATAGGAGGTGTCGATGGCGCCGGACACGATGAACGCCGCGCCGGCGAGAGCCGTCTCGGGGTCACCGTGTTCGACGAAGCCGGCAGTAAGCAGGTTTGCCGGCCGATTGTCATGAATGAGCTTGGCACCGCCGGCCCGCGCTTCGCAAGGCTGCAGAAAATGCGGCAGTTCGGTCCAGCGAACCGGAAAATCCGAAAGGTCGAGATCGAGGATCGCCTCGCGCTCGCCGGCAACGAGCGCCACCGCCTCGCCGCGAAGGCGGGCAAACCCTTCGGCCAGCGCCGGCTGGTCGGCGAACGGCCCGATGACGCCGAAACAATTCTTGCCGGGAATGTCGGCGGCGGTGAAGACAGCGGCGATGCCGGGATGTGCCTTCGCCCAGCCGTCGAGGTCGCCGAAGGCGAAGCCGGCGTGATAATGCGGCGATCGGACCACCAGCACGGCCAGCGCGTCGGCAGGGAAAGAATCGCCGCCGAATTTTTCACCGCCGGTGACTTTTGGCACGCCGTCGAGCCTGACGGGGGAGGAGCCGATCGCCTGGCCGGATTGAGGCAAGCGGAAATCGAGGCTTGCTGCTTGCTGCGACGCATCCATCACCGCCGCGATGATCTTCCGGTAGCCGGTACAGCGGCATAGAATCCCGCCCAGCGCGTCCTGCACCTCGGTCTCGGTCGGGTTAGGCTGCTTGTCCAACAATGCCGTTGCCGCGACCAGCAGCGCTGGCGTGCAGATGCCGCACTGCGCCGCGCCATGGGCAAGGAACGAGGCTTGCAGCGCCGACAACCGGCCATTGGCGAGGCCTTCAACGGTTGTAACCGACGTTCCGGCAGCGGACGCAGCCGACATCAGGCAGGCGCAGACGGGATCGCCGTCGACCAGCACCGTGCAGGCACCGCAATCGCCGGCATCGCAGCCGACCTTGGTGCCGGTCAGCAGCAATTCGTCGCGCAGTACCGAGGACAGCCGGCGCAGCGGCGGTACGTTGACCGAGATGGCGTCGCCATTGACCTCGAAGGCGATATCGGCCCGCGCAGCGCCGAAGCCAGGCTGGATGTTGCCCGGATCGGGCAGGGCTTCACTCACTTCAGTCTGAACCTGGCTCATGCCGCCGCCACCTCGTCGCTAGTCGTTCGCCCCACGGCCGCGAGCACGGCGCGTGCAACGATTTCGCGCACCGCATCGAGCCGGTATTCGGCGCTGCCGCGCACATCGGCAATCGGCGACAGCTCGCCCATCGGCGCAGACTGGACCGCGTCGGCCAGTCTGCCGTCCACCGGCAGCCCGCTCAGCGCGGCTTCGACGCCGGCCAGCCGCTTGGCCACTACCGAGCAGGAGCCGGCGGCGACGGCCGCTTGCCGGACAGTGCCGTTGTCGACGACCAGACGTGCCGCCACCATGGCGATGGAAATGACGAGGTAGCGCCGTGCACCGAGCTTGACGAAAGCCGACGTGCCGCTGGGCTTAGGCACGCGGATGGCCGTCACCATCTCGCCGGGCAGCAGAGCCGTGCGGCGGGTGCCCAGAATGAAGTCCTGCAACGGCAGATGCCGCGTCACCGTCGTCGAACGCAGCTCGACCTCGGCATCGAGGACGAGCAGGGCCGGCACACCGTCGGCGGCCGGCGAGGCGTTGCAGAGATTGCCGGCGACCGAGGCGACGTTCTGGATCTGCGCCGAGCCGACCTCTCGCGCCGCCTGCTTCAGCGCGTCGAAGGCCGGCGGCAAGGAATGGCGAATGATATCGGTCCAGGTGGTACGCGCGCCGATGACGAAATGGCTGCCCGTGTCTGCAATGCCGCGCAGCGCCGCCAGGCCGTTGATGTCGAGGACATTGTCCCGGAACGGTTTGCTTCCCTGCGCCGGATAAAAATCGGTGCCGCCGGCAAGAATGCGCCAGGCACCCTCGCCAAGCAAAGCGAGCGCTTCGTCGACCGAGGTGGGTTTCGCGTAACGCATCACGCCTTGCCTTCCAGAAAAGAGGTCTTCCAGAACCGGTATTTCGAAAGATCCGGCCGGCATCGGCGGCCGGGGGAATTCATTCGTATGCAAATGATATCAAGCCGGCAGGAATTGTCAAAGCCGGAGTTTGCGCCCACTCGGTCGGCACGCATTTGTTATGCCTTGAGAGGTTGACGCCGCGGCCCTTCTGGTCAAGTTTCTGCGTCCGGTCGCGTCAGCGGCATTTTCCACTGGAGCCTACATACGGAAGAGGAAAGCCCATGGCCGACGAAGCGCTTGTTGTCATCGACCTGCAGAACGACTTTTGTCCGGGCGGCGCGCTGGCGGTTGCCGGCGGCGACGAGATCGTGCCGCTGGTCAACGACCTGATCCGGCACACCGACCATGTCGTGCTGACGCAGGACTGGCACCCCGCCGGCCATTCGAGCTTTGCTTCCAGTCATCCAGGCGCGCAGCCTTTCACGATGATCGAAATGCCGTACGGCCAGCAGACGCTGTGGCCGGACCATTGCATCCAGGGCAGCCTGGGCTCTGATTTCCATTCCGGCCTCGCCTGGACCAAGGCCGAGCTCGTCATCCGCAAGGGATTTCGGCCTGATATCGACAGCTATTCGGCCTTCTTCGAGAACGACCGCACGACGCAGACCGGCCTTGCCGGCTATCTCCGGGAACGCGGCATCGACACGCTGACCCTGGTTGGTCTGGCGACCGATTTCTGCGTTGGCTTCTCGGCGCTGGATGCCGTCAGCCAGGGCTTCAAGACCACCGTCAGGCTCGATGCCTGCCGTGGCATCGATCTCAACGGTTCGCTCGATACGATGCTGCACCGCATGCGCGACGCCGGGGTGACGCTCGAAGATCCTTTGTCGGATTGAACGGACCGTGGGGCGCAAGAGGGGCTTTTTGCGGATCGCGACAAAGGCGGGCGCTGCGGTTGCCCTCGCAATGTCGTTTCCGGCACAGGCTCTCGCGGCGGAGGAACACGGTCTGCCCGGCGCCGTGATGTCGCTGTGGTGGGCGCTGCCCTTTGCCGGGCTTCTGTTGTCGATCGCCACCGGTCCCCTGCTCTTCCACCATGTCTGGGAGCATCACTACGGCAAGATCGCAGCACTTTGGGCAGCGCTGGTGATCGTGCCGCTGGCATTGGCCTTCGGTGTCCCCTCGGCGACCGAGGCGGTACTGCATACGCTGCTCACCGAATACATGTCGTTCATCATCCTGCTGTTTGCGCTGTTCACTATTTCGGGCGGCATTCTGGTCGCCGGCAACATTCACGGCACGCCGCTGGTCAATGCCGGGCTGTTGCTGGTCGGTGCACTACTCGCCTCGGTCATCGGCACGACCGGCGCCTCGATGATCCTGATCCGTCCGATTCTGCGCGCCAATGACGCCAGGCCGTTCAACGCCCATGTCGTGATCTTCTTCATCTTCCTGGTTTCCAACATCGGCGGCTCGCTGACCCCTTTGGGCGACCCGCCACTGTTCGTCGGCTTCCTGCGCGGTGTCGATTTCTTCTGGACGACCGCCAACCTCTGGTGCGAGACGCTGTTCGTCGGCGGTGTCGTGCTGGTCGTCTTCTTAGGCATCGACATCGTCCTGCACCGGCGCGAGGCTGGCGCGCCGAAGATCAAGGATCCGACGCCGGACACGAAGGTGCGTCTGCGCGGTCTCGCCAACCTTCCGCTGCTGGCCGGCGTGATCGGCGCGATCCTGCTGTCGGCTACCTGGAAGCCGGGAGTGAGCTTTTCCGTGTTCGGCGTGAGTCTCGAGCTGCAGAACCTGGTGCGCGACGCCATCATCCTTGCGCTGGCCCTGCTGTCGCTTCCCCTCTCCTACAAGAGCCACCGCGAGGCGAACGGCTTCAACTGGGGGCCGATCGCTGAAGTCGCAAAGCTGTTTGCCGGCATCTTCATCTGCATCGTGCCGGTCGTCGCCATCCTGAGAGCCGGGCATGACGGCGCGCTGGCGCCATTGGTCGCCCTCGTCACTTCGCCCTCGGGCGCGCCCAACGACCTCGCCTATTTCTGGCTGACCGGCGCGCTGTCGTCCTTCCTCGACAACGCGCCGACCTATCTGGTGTTCTTCGAGCTTGCCGGCGGCGACCCACGGCACCTGATGACGGAATTTGCCTCGACTTTGGCGGCGATCTCGGCCGGCGCGGTGTTCATGGGCGCCAACACCTATATCGGCAATGCGCCGAACTTCATGGTCTACGCCATCGCCCGACATCGCGGCGTGAAGATGCCGGGCTTTTTCGGCTATATGGCATGGTCGGGCCTGGTACTGATCCCGATATTTTTGGGTGCGGGTTTTCTGTTCTTCGGCTGATCAACCCACGCCGACATAGCGGCGGACCGCCGACGGGTCGGCGCGCAGTTGCTCGACATCGACCGTTTCGCGATTGCGGCCGTTTTCGATGAAGGCAACGCGGTCGGCGACGGACAGCACCGCATCGACCCGTTGCTCGACCAAAATGGTCGAAACGTCCATGTCACGCAGCTTCGACACCGTCTCGCGGATCTTGGCGATCATCGACGGCATCAGCCCTTCGGTCGGCTCGTCGAGCAGCAGAACCTGCGGCTCCAGGCAAAGCGCGCGCGCCATCGCCAGCATCTGCTGTTCGCCGCCGGACAGCGTGCCCGAGCGCTGCCGCAGTCGCTGGCGCAGCAGCGGGAAGAGGTCGAGCACGTTTTCGCGCGTCGCCTTGCCCTTGCCGCGTGCCATCAGCCCGATCTCGATGTTTTCGGCCACCGTCATCTCGGCGAACAGCCGTCTTCCCTGCGGCACATAGGCGACCCCAGCCTTGGGCACCTCGTGCGCCGGCAGTCCTGTCAATTCCTTGCCTTCGAGTCTGATCGAGCCGGCGCTTGAGGGAACCAGCCCCATAATGGCTTTGAGCGTCGTCGTCTTGCCGGCCCCGTTGCGGCCGAACAGGCACAGCACCTCGCCCTTGTTCAGCGTGAGGTCTAGTCCATAGAGCACCTGGACCTCGCCATAGAAGCAGTCGAGCCCCGAAATAGTCAGTGCTTGAGACTTCGCTTCGGCCCTGTTTGTTTCGGTCATGGGGCGGTCCCCAGATAGGCTTCCTGCACCGCGGCGTTCTCGCGGATCGCTTCGGGCGTACCTTCGGCCAGAATCTTGCCGGCGTTGAAGACGGTGATGCGGTCGGCGAGTTGCATGACAACAGGCATGTTATGCTCGATCAAAAGCACGGTGGCGTTTTTGGCGATTTCGCGCACCACAGTGATGAAATTGTCGATCTCGCTGTCAGCCAGACCTTGTGTCGGTTCGTCGAGGATCAGCAGGCGCGGCTTCAGCGCCAGGCCCATCGCCACTTCCAGCAGGCGCTGATGGCCGTAGGACAATTGCCCGGCCGGCATATGCGCACGATCGGCCAGCCCCGTGCGTTCGAGCGCCGCCATGACGCCAGCCCGCACCGCGCCCTTCGAGCGGCCATCGCTCAGGGTCCGCTGCACCGGCAGCGCGACATTGTCGTAGGCGGAAAGATTGCCGAAGACGCTGGTGATCTGGAAGGTGTAGGCGATGCCTTGGCGAACCCTGATATAGCCCGGCTGGTTTGTGATGTCGGCACCATCGAAGATTATCATTCCGGAAGATGGCTGGATGCGGCCGCTGACCAGGCTGACGAAAGTGGTCTTCCCCGCCCCGTTCGGTCCGATGACGGCGCGGATTTCGCCCGGCATCAGTTCGAAATCGACGCCGTCGACGGCGCGCAGGCCGCCGAAGTTTCGCGACAGGCCCTTGGTGGTCAAAAGCGGCATCATGGCAGCCACCCGAGCCAGCGCTGGCGGATGCTGCCCAGAATGCCTTTCGGGAAAAACAGCACCAAAAGGATGAGCGCGATGCCGACGATCAGCAGATAGGCTGACGTGTAGCCGCTGGTGATGTCGATGACATAATACATGAACAGCGTGCCGATCAGCGGCCCAAGCGTTGTGGCGGCACCGCCCAGCAGCACCCAGAGCAGCGGCAGGATCGAATACTGCACCGAAGCGAAACTCGATCCGACATAACCGAACAACAGCGCATAGGCGGCGCCCGAGGCCGCGCAGATGGTGCCGGAGATGACGACGGCGGCGAGTTTGTTGGAGAAGGTGTCGTAGCCGAGCATCTTCGTCCGCTCCTCATTCTCGCGGATGGCGACCAGCACGCGGCCATATCGGGAGCGGACGATCGCCAATGTGACGAGCAGCACGATGGAAAACAGCCCTAGCGCCATCATGTAGCGCACGGTCGGATTGGTGAGCTCGAGCGATGTCGCGCCGAAGCTGAGCACGCGCGCCGGCTGCGGCACGACCATGCCCTGGTCGCCACCGGTCCATGCCGCGAGGTAGAGAATGAGGAGATAAAAAACCTGCGCAAACATCATGGTGACGATCATGAAGGCGACACCCGTGGTGCGCAGCGCCAACAGGCCGATCACCAGCGCCAGCACCGCGCCGCAGGCAATTCCGCCAAGGAAGGCCAAGGGCACGCTCCAGCCGAGCTGGATGACGGCGAGGCCGGCGCCGTACAGTCCGGCAGCAAAGAACATGGCATGGCCGAGGCTGAGCAGGCCGACATAGCCGAACAGCATGTTGTAACCCATGGCAAAGACCGCCAGCACCATGATGCGGGCAAGCAGGCCGTGATAATACTCCGGCAGCAGGAAGCTCAGCACGAAGAGCAGCGCGATGACGCCCAGATGTAAAGCGTAGGCTTTTGCCGGCGAAGCTTCGCTCATCGCGATGCCGTCCCGAACAGGCCTTGCGGCCGGAACACCAGCACCATGGCGACGAGCAGGGTGGCGATGATCTTGGCCAGCGTCGGCGAGAAGAACATCGAGATGATGCCGTCGGAGAGGCCGATCAGCACGGCGGCGACGACCGTGCCGCGCAGCGAGCCGAGGCCGCCGATGATGACGACGATGAAGGAGAGCAGCAGCGGATCCTGCCCCATCAGGTAGTGCGCCTGGCTGATCGGCACGATCAGCACCGCGGCGATGGCCGCCAGCATGGCGCCAAGCGCGAAGACGCCGCCATAGACGCGTCCCACGGGAATGCCGAAGGCTTGCGCCGTCTCGCTGTCATACTGCGTGGCGCGCATGACGAGGCCGATCTTGGTGCGCGTCAGCACCAGCCAGGTCGCGATCAGCAGCAGCGCTGAAGCGGCGATGATCGACAGCTTGTAGCCGGAATAGCCGAACCACGGCAGAAGGATGCGATAGCTGAACGGCGGCTCCACCGGCCGCGCCTCCGGACCATAGAAGGTCAGCGCCAGCTGCTGGATGATGTAGAGCATGCCGATGGTGGCGACGATGGTGGCTTCCGGATTGTAGTTGAGCCGGCGCAGCACCAGCCGTTCGGCGACCAGTGCTATGGCGCCGACGATCAGCGGCGCAATCACCAATGCAGCCAGGAAGCCGAGTGCCGGGTGGCCGCCGATCGCCGTGGTGATCGCCCAGGCGAGCACGGCGCCGAGCATGAAGAACTCGCCATGCGCGACATTGACCACCCGCATGACGCCGAACACCAGCGACAGACCAAGCGCCGTCAGCGCCAGCACGGCCGAGGTGACGAGACCTTCGAGGGCGGCGAGGAGGAGGTGGGGACCGAAGTGCATCGGCTAAGTACCGGCAGGCGCCAAGTGCACCCCCCTCTGGCCTGCCGGCCATCTCCCCCGCAAGGGGGGAGATTGGATGTCGTCGCCGGTTTCGCCAATCGCCAACGCCGGCAGATAAGTGCCGCCGCAAGAACCGCCGATCTCCCCCCTTGCGGGGGAGATGTCCGGCAGGACAGAGGGGGGTGACTTGGCTCCCACGCTTACAGACGAAGCTCTGTCTAAAGCGCCTGCGTCGTATAATCCCCCTCGGCCTCGTAAAGCCCGTCCTCGATCTTGGTCTTGTGCACGACCTTGAGCTTGCCGCCTTCGACCTTGGAGATGTTCTGGATGCCAAAGCACTGGTGGATCTTGCCGTTGAAGGTTTTCGGTCCCTGCGGATGCTCGGGCCCCTCGGCGAATTCGGTCAGCGCCTCGGTCGCCTCGACCAGCTTGGCGCGGTCTTCCGGGCCCTTGTAGCCGGCGTCTTCCATCGCCTTCTTGACGACGTAGAGCGTCTCCCAGCAGCCGAACATGTGGGCTGCGGTCGAGACGTCCTTGGGGTCGCCGACGGCAGCACCATTGTCGTCGATGCCGACGGCGGCGCGGTAGGCCCTCTGCGCCGCGGAATCGTCTGGCTGCGCATAGCGCGGCGAGCCTTCCCAGAAATGGCTGCCGTCGAGGAACTCGAGTCCGGGGCTGTTGATGTCGGTGGCTTCGAGCGAATCGATGAAACCAAACAATTGCGGCCGGTTGGAGCCGTAGAACTCGCCGAGTTCCTTGACGAAGGTGAGCACCGCCGGGCCGACCATGACGTGGTAGATCACTTCGGTCTCGGTCGGAATCTGTGGGAAATACTTGGTGAAGGACGATTCCGTCGGCGGGATGGCGATCTGCGCGATGACCTCGGCGCCTTGCGCCTTCAGTGCCGGCGGCAGGTAGTCGCGATGGTCGTAGCCGAAGGCGAAATCCGGGAAGATCTGCGTCACCTTCTTGCCGGCATTGGCCGCGATCCACGGCGCCATCGACTGGATCTGGCTCTTCACGTCGGTGATGCCGGGCTGGAAGACATAACGATTGAGCTTGGTCGAGGCGACGTGGTGGCCTTCGCTGACGACGAAATAGGGCATCTTGTTTTCGCCGGCAGCGGGCGCCGAACCGATGACGACATGCGAGAACAGCGTGCCGAAGACGATGTCGGTCTTGTGCTGGGTGGCGAACTTGCCAACCACCTCGGCGCCACGGCCGGGATCGGTGCCGTCATCCTCGATGATCACCTCGACCTGGCGGCCATTGATGCCACCGGCGGCGTTGATCGCCTTGACCGCGGCAGCCGTCGCCTTCTCGTACCAGCGGCCATAGGCGGCGCCGATGCCGGTGCGGTGCGACTGGAAGCCGATCTTGATCGGCGCCGAGCTCTGCGCCTGGGAATAGCGGACGAAGCCGGGGGCGACGGCGAGGCCGGCGCCCGCGGCCAGACCCTTCAGCGCCGTGCGGCGGGTGAGGGCAGTCTTGGAGAGGTCGAAAAATCCGTTCTTGTCAGCCATGTTCGTTCCCCTGTTTTTCAGTCTTGACCAACGATTAAGGCGCTTCGGCATCCTCGCTAAGAGGACGTGAAAAATTGCATGTGTACAAACTAAATCACCAAAGCCTTGGTGTGGCAAGCGAGCTTCCCGAACGATATCGAGGCCGCCTTTTTCTCATCCGACGGTCGGCGTGGCAAGCAACCAGAGGCCGAAGACGGTGTAGGCGATCATCAGTAGAGTGAGCGGGAACTGGCTAAGTGCCGCGCGGGACGGCTGCGGGTGCAGGCGCCAGGCGAAGCCGTGGGCGACGAGGACGGCGAGCACATGGCCAAGGACGATGGTGCCGGCCTGGACATTCCACAGCCACCAGGCGGAATCCGCCCCGGCAACGATGCCGGCCTCGATCTGCATGTCGGCGGTGCCGAACAGGTTCCAGCCCAGCGCGAACGGATCGGAAAGTGCTGCAAGCGCATATTGGCCGTCGACAAGTAGCGCCGTCAGATAATGCGCGACATGATAGGCGAGCGCGATCGGCACGATCGACCAGACCAGCAGGCCAGCTGCCTGGCCAAAAGTGTGATCGCTGCCGGCGAGACGCTGGCCGAGCCAGACGGCAAGCAGGAACACCGCCGCCAGCAGCGCGAATGTGAGGACAAGCCCGAGCGTGCCGCTGCCGATAACCGCGGTGCGGCCGGGAAATTCGAGCGGATTGATACCGAACAGGCCGAGCCAGAAGAAGGTTTTCGACAGGCCATCGAAGGACACCGACGACAGGGCCAGCAGCAGGAAGGCAATGCCGCTGGTCGGCAACGGCTCCGCGGCGAGCAGTTTGGCGCCCGGCCAGCATAGCGCAAGCCGGCCGGCTTCGTTGCGCTCGACGATAGCGAAGCGCGCCACCATCGAGAAGAAGACCGTCAGGAATTCGCCGCTGCGGCTCCAGGCGCGATAGCCGAACGCCAGCATCGCAAGGAAGGTGAACAACCAGTAGAGGCCGGCAGCATATGCCAGTCGCGCCGGATCATCCGGCGCCGGATCGATGAGTTCGAACCAGGCAAAGGCGAAGAACAGTATCACCGCCGGCCAGCAGCCGAGCCATCCAGGCAGACGCCATCTCCCGTCGTTGTCTCCACCCAACAGGCGCGAGACGAGACGCCATGGCCCAACCCACGGGTTGAGCCATGTCCAGAGATCGCCGAAGACGCCCTGCAGCAGCGCAACGCCAGCCCACAGCAGGGTCCAGATCACCAGAGGCAGCGGGTTGGAGAGCGGGTCGCGGCTGCCGAAAAAGGCGGCGGCGATGAGAATTGCAAAGCCGGCAAAGGAGATCAGGCTGACGGTGGTTCGGAAGGCGTCGCCAAAGCCGAAGAGCGGCAGGCGCCGGCGCCAGAAACGATCAAGCCAATCCGCCGGCAGCAGAGACAGGACGAGGAAGCTGACGGCGACGGCGAAGGCGCCGCCGACCAGGTAGTAGCCGGTCGGCAGGAGCAGGACGTGGCCTCGGTCGGAGGCGTGGGCGAAGGCGTGGGTGGGGAAGAAGGCTAGCAAAGCGATGAGGCATGGGGGCGCAACTCTCGCAGGAAGGCACTCTACGGCGCCCCCCTCTGTCCTGCCGGACATCTCCCCCTCAAGGGGGGAGATTAGCAGTTTCTTTGATCGGCGCCTTTTTTGCTGCGTGGAAGATTGGCGAAAGCCGAAATGAAAGCCAATCTCCCCCCTTGAGGGGGAGATGTCCGGCAGGACAGAGGGGGGCGCTAAGGAACTCACGCTATCGAAGAGCCCCACCACCCCTCACACCTTGACCAGTTGCTCCACGCGGTCCTTCTCGCCAAAAATCCTGATATACCGCTCGATCTCGTTCTCGTCGCCCGTCGCCTTGGCCGGGTTGTCCGACAGCTTCACCGCCGCCCTGCCATTGGCCTCGGTGACCTTGCAGACCAGCGATATGGCATCGAGGCTGTTGGTTTCCGTCGGCGCGCAGCCCTCGAAATCATTGGTCAAATTGGTGCCCCAGCCGAAGGACATGCGCACCTTGCCCTTGAAGTGGCGGTAGGTCTCTTCGATCGTTTCGACCTCGAGCCCGTCGGAGAAGATCAGCAGCTTCTGCCGCGGATCCTTGCCCTTGTCGCGCCACCACGACAGAATTTTTTCGCCGCCCTCGATCGGCGGCGCGCTGTCGGGGCGGAAGCCGGTCCAGTCGGCCACCCAGTCCGGCGCATCGCGCAGGAAGGAGGCGGTGCCGAAGGCATCGGGCAGCACGATCAGCAGATTGCCGCCATAGTAACGCTGCCAGTCCTGCAGCACCTTGTAGGGCGACTGTTTCAGCTCTTTCTCCGAATTGGCGAGGGCGGCGAACACCATCGGCAGCTCATGTGCGTTGGTGCCGAGCGCTTCGAGGTCGTTGTCCATCGCCAGAAGCACGTTGGAGGTTCCGGTGAACGCCTCGCCAATGCCTTCCTTCAGCGCTTCGACGCACCAGCGCTGCCACAGGAAGGAATGCCGCCGGCGCGTGCCGAAGTCTGAGATGCGGATGCCGGGCAATGCCTTCAGCCGCTCGGTCTTGGCCCACATCTTGGCCTTGGCGCGGGCATAGAGCACATCGAGGGCGAAGGGGCCGAACGCCCGCATGGCGGCGCGAGATCGGAGCTCATTGATAATAGCCAGCGCCGGGATCTCCCACAGCGTGGTGTACATCCACGGTCCGCTGAAGGTCAGTTCGTACTGCCCGTCGCGCTTGGACAGCTCATATTCGGGCAACCGGAAGCCTTCCAGCCAGGCGAGGAATTCCGGTTCGAAGATCTGCTTGCGGCCGTAGAAATTGTTACCGCCGAGCCAGATCATCTCCTTCTTGGAGAAGCGCAGCGTGCGGGCATGGTCGAGCTGTTCGCGCAGTTCGCCTTCATCGATCTCGTCAGCCAGCCGCACAGAGGTGGTGCGGTTGATCAGCGAGAAAGTTGTGTCGACTTTGGGATACATGCCCCAGATCATCTGCAGCATCAAAAGCTTGTAGAAATCCGTGTCGAGCAGGCTGCGCACGATCGGATCGAGCTTCCAGGTGTGGTTATAGACCCGCCGCGCAATATCGGTCTTAGCCATGTTTCAACACCGCCTTTGCTGTCTGCAATCCACAACCGCGACAGGCCTCATAGCATCGAATTGGCCAAAACGCTGCCCGGTTTCCGGCTGGCCCGACAAAAAGAAAACCTTGCATGGACTGAGAGACCACCGACGGCTCGCCGCGCGCCGCAAGCCGGCGTCAGGTCCCGGTTTTGGCGCCGATGACCCTGAGCGCGGGACGCTTGCGGCGGCTGACGATGCGCCCCGCCACCGGTGCATCGGCGCGGCCGTCATCTCCGGCCTTCTCGGCAAACAGCCAGTCGATGAACACCTGCACGATCGGCGTCGCTCTCATCTCGTTGCGGCAGACAACATAGAAATCGTCGACCGCCGGCACCGACAGGCTGAACGGCGCGACCAGCATGCCCCTGGCCAGCAGCGCACTTGCCGTCACCGAATCGCCCAACGCCACGCCGTGGCCATGCACCGCCGCCTCGGTCGCCATGCGCGCATCGCCGAGATGGTGGCGGCGGCCCCGCTCCAGGTCCAGCGCATCCGCGGCCGCCAGCCAAGTGTGCCATTCGCGGCCGTCGTCGCCATGCAGGAAGACATGGTCGGCGAGATCCCTGACGCTGCGGATCGGGCGGTTGTTGATCAATGTCGGGCTGACCACGGGGAACAGTTCGAGGCCCGACCATTTTCGCATCCAGCAATCGGTCCAGCTGCCGTCGCCATAATGCACGCAGACATCGATGTTCGGCGCCCGCAAATCCCTGGGGTCGTTCGAGGGAATAAGCGTCAGCCTTATGTCGGGATATTGCGCCATGAAACTGCCGAGCCGCGGTGTCATCCACAGCAACAGCAGCGCGGGCACGCAGGAGACTGAAAGTGTGCCGCTGCTCGCCGGCCTTGTCATGCGCTGGGTGGCGGCGGCGATGCTGTCGAAGGCGGTCGAGACCGCCGGCAAAAGTTCGGCGCCATGCGGTGTCAGTTTGACCCGCTGGCCGACCCGCTCGAACAGCTTGACGCCGAGCGACTGCTCGAGCGCCTTGATCTGGTGGCTGATGGCGCCATGCGTGACATTCAGCTCACTGGCCGCCTTGGTCAGCGAGCCATGCCGGGCCGTTGCTTCGAAGGCGCGCAGCGGATTGAGGGGCGGCAGGCGTTTGGGCATGAGCATCCATTGAAGCACGATCCCGAAAAGTGGAGGCCGGTTTTCGGATGAGATCGTGCTCAGAGTTCATTGTGAGATTTTCTCACAGAAAACACCTTAACAATATCAATTGATTTTTCAATGCGGCTGCCGGACACTTGAGTCCGGAACAGCTTCAAGACGTGAAATCTGCAGGCAGCCAGCGGGACAGCGACCCGGCCGGATGACGGTCGGCTTCGCCAGGCATCACCAACGGTCGCACTGCATCAGCCGGCAGGAGAGCGGATATGGGTTACGATCGCGGCAAACTCGACGCGTTGCGTCGCAAATATGGTGAAAGCCATGGCGGCGAGATGTTCGACCCGAAGTTCCGCAAGGTCGCCGACAAGATCTTTTCCAAGAGCGGTACACGGCTGGCGCCCTATTCCGGCATCCCGACCTTCCTCGCCGCGCCCTACCGCGAAATATCAGCCGACAATCCGGATTTCGGCGATTTGCAGGTGGCGATGATCGGCGTGCCGATGGATCTCGGCGTCACCAACCGGCCAGGCTCCCGCTTCGGGCCAAGGGCGCTGCGCGCCATCGAGCGCATCGGCCCCTACAACCATGTGCTGGAATGCGCGCCGACGCATGAACTTCGGGTCGCCGACATCGGCGATACGCCGTTCCGCAGCCGCTACCGGCTGGAGATCAGCCATGAGGATATCGAGCGCCGCACCAATCAGATCGTCGATGCCGGCGTCATCCCGCTTTCGATCGGCGGCGACCATTCGATCAGCCATCCGATCCTGAAGGCCGTCGGCAAGAAAGCCCCGGTCGGGCTGATCCACATCGACGCTCATTGCGACACCAGTGGCCTGTTCGACATGACCAAATTCCACCATGGCGGGCCGTTCCGCAACGCGGTGCTGGACGGCGTGCTCGATCCGACGCGCACCATCCAGATCGGCATCCGCGGCTCGGCCGAATATCTGTGGGAGTTCACCTACGAGTCCGGCATGACCGTGGTCCATGCGGAGGAAGTGACCGGTCTCGGCATTCGCGCCATCATCGAGAAGGCGCGCAAGATCGTCGGCGACGGTCCGACCTATGTCTCCTTCGACATCGACAGCGTCGATCCAGCCTTCGCGCCCGGCACCGGCACGCCAGAAGTCGGCGGGCTGACGACGCGCGAAGTGCTCGAACTGCTGCGCGGCCTGAAAGGCCTTAACATCGTCGGCGGCGACGTCGTCGAGGTGGCACCGCAATACGACGCCACCACCAACACCGCCCATGCCGCCGCACAGGTGCTGTTCGAGATCCTGAGCCTGATGGTGTTCAGCCCGGCAATCACAGGCAAGGGCGCCTGACGTTTAGAAAAGCAAAGGCGGCTACCGCGCTGGAGCCGGTGGCCGACCCAAACAAACAAAGCTTCCAGAGGGGAATAAAAATGACGATCCGAAAGACATTTGCATCCATCGCCGCCATGCTGGTGCTCAGCACCGCTGGTCTCTCATTCGCCACCCAGGCCGCCAGCGCCGATGCGCTGGCGGATATCACCAAGGCCGGCGCCATCAATGTCGGCGTCTTCGCCGATTTCCCGCCCTTCTCCTCGGCCAGCGCCGATATGAGCCTCAAGGGCTATGACATGGATGTCGCGCAATACATTGCCGACACGCTCAAGGTGAAGCTCAATCCCGTCGCCGTCACCGGCCAGAACCGCATTCCTTACTTGAACGACCATCGCGTCGACCTCTTGATGAGCGTCGGCTATTCGAAGGAACGCGAGCAGGTCATCGACTTTGCTGTCGCCTACGCGCCCTACTACATCGCCGTGATCGGTCCGGCAGCACTTTCGGTCAAAGGCAAGGAAGACCTTGCCGACAAGTCGATCGCCGTCAACCGCGGCACGCTGGAAGACACCTCGCTCACCGAGGCAGCCCCCGCGTCGGCCGACATCAAGCGTTTCGACAACTACAATTCCGTGATCCAGGCCTTTATCTCCGGCCAGACCCAGCTGATGGTCGTCGGCAACGACGTCGGCGCGCAGGTGCTGGCCAAGCAGGACGCGCTGAAGCCGGAGCAGAAGTTCCAGCTTCTGACCTCGCCTTCGCATATCGGTCTCAACAAGAACGAAGACGGCCTGAAGAAGGCGGTCAACGATGCCGTTGCCAAGATGCTGGCGGACGGCAAGCTCGACGAAAGCTCGAAAGCCTGGCTGAAGACGCCGCTCAATCCCGACAATCTCAAGGATTGAGTTTCCGTGGCCTTCGCCTGGCTCCCGGGTGCTCTGGGCGACATCGCGCGCGGCGCGGCCACGACGATCCTTTTGATCGCCATGACCACGCTTGCCGGAACGTTCCTCAGCATCCTGGGTGCCGCCGGACGGCGAAACGGCCCGGTGCTGCTCAAGCGGGCCATCGCCTGGTATGTCGAAATCATCCGCAACACGCCGTTCCTGGTGCAACTGTTCTTCATCTTCTTCGGCCTGCCCAGCCTCGGCATCAGGCTCGATCCGGTGCTGGCCGCCATCCTGGCGATGACGCTCAACATGGCGGCCTACACGATCGAGATCGTCGGCGCCGGCCTTGACGCCGTGCCTGGCGGGCAGACGGAAGCAGCCCTGGCGCTGGGCTTGAGGCCACGCCAGGTGTTCATCAAGATCGTGCTGCCGCAGGCGCTCAAGGTGATCTTTCCGGCGCTGACCAGCCAGATCGTCATCATGATGCTGGAGTCCGCCGTCGTGTCGCAGATCGCGGTGCGCGAGCTGACCTACGAGGCCGACATGCTGCAGGCGCGCACATTCCGCTCCTTCGAGACCTATCTGGTCGTGACCTTGGTTTATCTCTTGATGTCGATGGCATTGCGCCGGCTGCTGGTGTCAGGCGGACGCCGCATCCTGGGGGCCGGCGTGTCATGATCGAATTCACCTTCTGGGACATCGTGCGCAACCTACTGCTCGCCGCCCGCTGGACGGTGCTCCTGTCGCTGGCCGCCTTCATCGGCGGCGGCATCGTCGGCATGATCGTGTTGTTCTTCAGGATCGCCAAAAACAAATGGAGCCGGCACATAGCCTCCGGCTACATCGCTCTGTTCCAGGGAACGCCGCTCTTGATGCAGCTCTTCCTGATGTTCTTCGGCCTGCCGATGCTCGGCCTGCGCATCGAGCCGTGGACTGCGGCGGTGCTCGGCCTGACCTTCTTCGCCAGCGCCTATCTCGCCGAAATCTGGCGTTCCGGCGTCGCCGCGCTGCCATTGGGCCAATGGGATGCCGGCGCCAGCCTCGGCCTGCACTACCTGCAGGAACTGCGGCTGATCATCCTGCCGCAGGCCTTTTCGATCACCCGCGCGCCGACCGTCGGCTTCCTGGTACAGCTGATCAAGTCGACCGCGCTCACCTCGATCATCGGCTTCGAGGAGCTGGTGCGAACCTCCAACGCCATCAACAACGCCACATTCGAACCGTTCAAGGTCTACGGACTGGTCGCGCTGATTTTCTTCGTCATGTGCTTTCCGCTGACGCAATACGCCCGCAAACTCGAAAAGCGGGCGCCGGCGCGCTGAGCCGCGAACGTGTTGTGTTGACCGGCATCGACGGCGACTACACTGAGTTATTTCGGTGCTGGCTTGGTCGGCTCTGAAGATCGGCGGCGGGCATCATCGCACAGGCAGCATGCGAACGAAGGCGACACATGAGGAAGCCAGTCGGCAGCTCTACGCTTTACATCTGCAGCCGAGTGCCTAGTTTTAGAGTTTCGCACCGTGCACGTTCGTGCGTGGATGATCAAGAACGGGACCGTGAGCTCTGGCCGGCCCCCTCAAAAAAATCCGAAAGGATGACTGTTATGACACAGGCCAAGAATGGCGACACCGTGCGCATCAACTATACTGGACGCCTAGTCGACGGCACTCAATTCGATGCTTCCGGCAGCGAACCGCTGCAATTCACTCTGGGTGAAGGACAACTGATCCCTGGCCTTGAAACCCAGGTCGAGGGCATGGAGGTGGGCGCGAAAAGCACCGTCACCGTTCCTGCAGACGCCGCCTATGGCCCCCACCGCCCTGAAGCGGTCGTGACCATCGACCGCGCCAAGGTGCCAGACAACATCAACGTTGATGTCGGCACTCAATTGCAGGTTAGAACCCGCGACGGGCGCCCCATGCCGGTAACAGTCGTCGGTGTGAACGAGGCCAGCGTCAAGCTCGACGGCAATCATCCGTTGGCCGGAAAGGACCTGGTGTTCGATGTTGAACTGGTCGAGATCGTTCAGGCGGCGTAGTCAACGGGATGAATCACGGCTGAAGCTCCTGGCACCAGACGGACGTCTCGTGCGCCGATCTGAAGGCGCCGTGTAATGAGCCACAAGATTGGAATATGACGGCCGCCGGGCCCCGGCGGCCGGTTGGGTGAAAGCCCCCACACCAATGGCGGCGCCAGGCGATCCCGGCGCAGCCAGCGCGCCAGCAGCAGCGCCGCCACCACGGCCAGCCCCGACGACAGGCCGATCCAGATGCCGACACCATGCAGGCCGAAATGGAAGGCGAGCAGCACGCCGAGCGGCAGGCCGACACCCCAATAGCCGATCGCGGCGTAGATCATCGGCACCTTGGTATCGTGCAGGCCGCGCAGCATGCCGGCGGCAACCGCTTGCGCGCCGTCAAAGACCTGGAACAGCGCCGCGAGGGCCAGGAACGACACGGCAAGTGCGATCACCCTGGCATTGGCCGGATTGCCCAGATCGATGAAGGCGCTGATCAGCGGATGCGGCCACAGGATCATCACCAGCCCCATCAGGGCCATGAACGAGACGCCGATGACAAAGGCGGTCCAGCCGGCGCGGGAAACGCCCTCCGGATTGCCGGCGCCGTGCGCAAGCCCGACGCGCACCGTCACCGCCTGGTTGAGGCCGAGCGGCACCATGAAGCTGATCGAGGCGATCTGGATGGCGATCGCGTGCGCGGCCAGCGAATCCGCATCGATCAGGCCCATCAGCAGCGCCGCCGCATTGAAGATCGTCACCTCGAAGGCGAGGATGCCGGCAATCGGCAGGCCGAGCCGCAACAGGCCCTTGAAGCGCGGCCAGTCGGCGCGCCAGAAACGGCCGAAGAGACGGTAGCGCCGGAACTTTTTCTCCAACATCACCACGACGGCCATGCCGACGAACATCAGCGTTGAGGACAGCGAGGTGGCAAGGCCCGAGCCGGCAATGCCCATCGACGGGATGCCAAGGTTGCCGAACATGAACACCCAGTTGAAGAAGGCGTTGCAGGCGACGGCGACGAAGACGATGACCAGCGCCCAGCCCGGCCGTTCCAATGCCGAGATGAATGAGCGCAGCACGATGTAGCCGTAAAAGGGCAGCACCGCCCATTCGAGCCAGCGCAGATAGATGCCGGCTTGGTGGGCGAGCACCGGGTCCTGGCCCATGGCCAGCAGGATGGCTTCGCCGTGCCACAGCACGAGCCAGATCGGGATCGAGATCAGGATCGCCAGCCACAAGCCCTGGCGCACGGTGCGGCGCAGGTCGCGCACCGAATAGCGGCGGCGGCCAAGCTCGGTCGCGATCATCGGCGACGTCGCCAGCATCAGGCCGAGCCCGAAGATCAGCGGCATGAAATAGAGGTTGGCGCCAAGCGCGCCGCTGGCCAGCGTATCCGGCCCGAGGCGACCCATCATCATGACGTCGGTGGCCGTCATCGCGGTCTGGCCGAGATTGGTCAGCACCATCGGCCAGGCGAGCGCCAGCGTCGCCCTGATTTCCTGACGCCAAAGATTTTCCGGCGCGCGAGCGCCGGCTTCGATCGCAGACATTTTCCTGCTCTTTCCAGTTGCGGCACGTCGGCAAAGAGCCGGAAGCCGCATTTCAAACGGCAAAACCTTCGGTTTCGCGGCGTTTGCGCCAGCTTTTGGACGAAACGCGACATGTAGGCAAGAGCGGAGGGGGGGGAGCAGATTGCGCCCGCCGGACCGCCG
>NZ_JAMYSA010000090.1:0-25178 GCF_040321735.1 Mesorhizobium sp. M0293 | reverse complement strand
TTTTTCCCCCCCCCCCCCCCCCCCACCCCCTCCTTCGGCGCGGGTGGGGTGGGGGTAGTTCTTAAAACCCCACCACACCTACACCCCGGGGGCGACCCCCCGGGGGGGGGCCCGCCGGGCGGCCCCGAGACCTGCAAGGATGTTGACGACACCGGCGGGCAGCCCGGCCTGCATCAGGATATCGCCGAGCACGAAGGTCGAGGCCGAGGTCATCTCGCTCGGCTTGACCACCGCCGTGCAGCCGGCGGCGAGCGCGAAGGGCAGCTTCTGGCTGACGATCAGGAAGGGAAAATTCCACGGCGTGATGATCGAAACGACGCCGATCGGTTCGCGCAGCACGACGCCCAGCATGTCATCGCCGAGATTGGCGTAGGATTCGCCGTGCAGCGTGCGGGCGAGCGAGGCGGCATAGCGCCAGATGTCGACGGCACCGCCAATCTCGCCGCGCGCCTGGGCGATCGGCTTGCCGGACTCCAGCGCGTCGAGCCGGGCGATCTCCTCCAGCCGCGTCTCGATCAGGTCAGCCGCCTTGAGCAAGATCGCGGCCCGTTCGGCCGCTTTCATGCGCGGCCACGGGCCGGTTTCGAACGCCTTATGAGCAGCCTGCACCGCAGCTTCCACTTCGGCCTCGCCGGCCTGGGCATAGTGCGAGACGGTGAAGCCGTGGCCGGGGCTCTGGCGCGCAATCGTGCGGCCGTCACGGGCATCGACATGCTTGCCGTCGATCAGCAGCTTGTACGCCTTCGGCGCTGCGGACGCCTCGGCCGGCATGGAAATCTTGAGGGGTGCGTTCATGGGTTTCCTCTAGGATCTCGAAAAGGCCGGCTTCTGCTTGGTCTTGAAAGCGCCGACACCGGCCTTGAGGTCGCTCGTCAAGGCGATGAAGCCGCTGGCCAGCGCTTCCGTGGCAGCGGCACTTTCCTCGCCTTCAGCGACCGCGATCATCAATTTGGCGGCTTCCGTCGCCAGTGGTCCGCGCTCAGCGATCTTTTCTCCCCATGCCTTGGCTTCGTCGTGTGCCTTGCCGGTTTCGACCACCCGGTCGACCAAACCCAGGGCCAGTGCTTCGGGCGCGAGAAAGATTTCGCCGCCCAACGCCATGCGACGCACTGTCTGCGCACCGAAGCGGCGCACGGCGCGCTGCGTGCCGGACCAGCCCGGAACGACGCCGATCGAGGTTTCGGGGAAGCCCAATTTCACCTGTGTTTCCGCGACGCGGAAATCGCAAGCCACGGCCAGTTCCAGCCCGCCGCCCAGCGCATGGCCGGACAGTACGGCGATGGTCGGCTGCCGCAGCCGCGCCAGCCGGTCGAAGACACGGTGGCCGTAGCGCACCCATTGCACCTGGAAATCGGCCGCACTCATCTGCGCCCATGCCTCGACATCGCCGCCGGCGCAAAAGCCCTTGCCTTCGCCGCGCAGCAGCACGACACGCACGCCGTCCTCGTCCTCAGCCGCGTCGAGCGCCGTCTCCAGCGCGCGCAGCATCGGGATGTCGAGTGCGTTGAATTTCTCCGGCCGGCGCAGCGTGACGATGCCGATGGCGCCATCCTGCTCGAAGGTGACGAGAGGTTCAGCCATGCGCGCCTCCAAGCGAGGCGCCGCCATCCAGCGACAGGCCGATCGGCTGGTCGCGATAGAGCGCTTCCGGGGTCGTCTTGAGATCCTTGGCGAAGCCCAACGGAATTTCCGATTGCGCCATTACATCGCGCTGTAGATCGATGCCGGGTGCGAGTTCAGTTACCACCAGACCTTCCGGCGTCAGCTTCATCACGCAGCGCTCGGTGACATAGGTGATGTCTTGCCCCTGCGCGACCGCCCGCTTGCCCGAAAACGAGATGTGCTCGACCTCCGCGACCACCTTCTTGACCTTGCCCTCGTGGTCGATGCGGATGCCGCCATCGGCCAATGAGAGCTTGGCGCCGGCGTTGAAGAAGCCGGAGAAGACGATCTTCTTCGCCCGCGCGGTGATGTCGACAAAGCCGCCTGCGCCAGCCGTCACATGCGGCCGCGCCGAAAGCTTCGAGACATTGACTGAGCCATGGCGGTCGATCTGCAGGAAGGACAGCAGTGACGCATCGAAGCCGCCGGCCTGGAAATAGATGAACTGGTGCGGCGAGGGCATGAAGGCGTCGGCATTCGACGAGCAGCCGAACTTGAAGTCGAGCAGCGGCACGCCGCCGACCGCGCCCTGTTCGATGACCCAGGTGACCTTGCCGTGCTGGCCTTCCTCGAGCAGGATGCGCGGCACATTGGCGGAAATGCCGAAGCCGATGTTGACGGCCATGCCGTCGCGCAGTTCCATGGCGACGCGGCGCGCGATCACCTTCTGGACATTCATCTCGGCATTGCGGAAACTCGACAGCGGCCGGAAGATCTCGCCCGAGATTGCCGGATCGTAAGGCGTCAGCGTGGTCTGCAACTGGTCGGGCGCAACGACGACATGGTCGACCAGCACGCCGGGCACGCGTACGTCATGCGGCTTCAGCGTGCCGTTCTCGACGACGCGCTTGACCTGCGCGATGACGACGCCGCCATTGTTGCGGGCAGCCAGCGCCTGTTCGAGGCCGCCGAGATAGGCGCCCTCATGCTCGTATGTGAGGTTGCCGCGCTCGTCCGCCGTGGTGGCGCGGATGATCGAAACATCAGGCACGATCGAGCGGAAATAGAGCCATTCCTCGCCGTCGAACTGCTGCACCGATACGATCGGCTCGCTGGCGGCGGCGTTCATGGCGCAGCCCTGGTGGCGGGGGTCGGCGAAGGTGTCGAGACCGACCTTGGTCAGCACGCCCGGCCGCTTGGCGGCTGCCTCGCGGTGCATGTCGAACAGGATGCCGGATGGCACGTTGTACGCGGCGACCGAATTGTCGCCGATCATCTTCCAGATCTGCGGCGGTTCGGAAGAGGAGGGGCCGGACGGATAGGAGCCGCACAAAGTGCGCTTCAGCAGGCCGGGCTTGGCCAGATGGTCAATGCCCTTGATGCCATACATGTCGCCGGCGGCGATCGGGTGCAGCGTAGTGATGTTCTTCGGATGGCCTTCGCTATCGAAGCGCTCGCCGATGGCTGCCAGCACGGCGTCCGGGCAGCCGAGGCCGCTTGACGAGGACACCGACACGACCATGCCGTCCTTGATCAGGATTGCGGCTTCAGATGCGGAAACGACCTTGTTCAATTCATGCTCCCGAGTTTCGGGTCGATCTTGACGGCCCTGCCGGAGCTGGCCGATTGCAATGCCGCTTCAGCCGAAGCCAGCGACCAGATGCCGTCCTCGCCGGTGGCGGCTGGCTGGCCCTCGCCATGGATCGCAGCATGGAACTGGCGCACGGAGCGCGCATAAAGATCCTCGCGGTCGAAGCTCAATTCCTCTTCGCCTGCTGCCGTGCGCAGCAGCACCAAGCCGATCGGCTTCTGAGTCATCACATTGCTGGCGATCAGCGAGCCTTCCGAGCCGTGCACCTCGAAGCCGGTGCCGGCGAATTTGGTGGTGAAGCCCTCATGCGACTGCGCAATGACACCCGATTTGAAATGCCAGATGCACATGGCGCCATCCTCCAGCCCGCTGCCGGCCATGCCGGCCGACTGCGTGAAGCAGGAAACCTCGACCGGATCGTCGCCGAGCACGAAACGCAGCGTGTCAGCGTCATGCACGGTGATATCGAGCACCACGCCGCCGCCTGCTTCGGGTTTGGCAATGCGCCAGCCCTGCAGATTCTCAGGCAGATAGACGGCATGGAAGACGCGCGCGGCGATCGGCTTGCCGATGCGGCCGGCGGCGATCGCCTCGCGCATGGTGCGGTGCGCGCCGGCATTGCGCAGATGATGGTTGGTGCCGAGCACGATGCCGGCAGCCCTGGCGGCAGCGACCATCGTGCGCGCATCGGCGCTGCTTAGCGCCAGCGGCTTTTCGCACAGTACGTGCTTTCCCGCCTTGATGGCGGCGAGCGCCTGTTCGAGATGCAATTCGTTGGTGGTCGAGATGTAGACGGCGTCGATGTCGGCGCCGAGTAGGGCATCAAGCGTCGAGACAGCAAGCGGAATGTTGTTTTCCCCGGCATAGGCGGTGGCGCGCTCGGGGCTGGAACTCATCACCGCCGCGATCTCACCATCGCCTTGCGCACGGATGGCGTCGATCATGAACTGTCTGGCGATCGTGCTGGCGCCGATCAAGCCCCATTTGACGCTCATGCCGCGTCCCCCGAACCCGCGGGCCTGTTTCGAGCGCGGCGATCCGGGCCGCAGCTTTCCCTGACCACGAGATTGACCGCGCCGATATGGTCTTCGGCGCGGGTGGTGCGCGACTGGATCATTTTCAGCATGACATGGGCGGCGCGTTCGCCGAGGCCCGCCGAGTCCACCGCGACGCTGGTCAGAGCCGGCATATAGTGCTCGGCCTCGGCCACGTCGTCGAAGCCGACGACGGCGAAATCCGCGCCCGGCTCAAGTCCGCGCTTGCGCAGCGCCAGCATGGCGCCAAAGGCGACGGCGTCGTTGAAGCAGAGTGCCGCGGTCGGCGGCTCAGCCATCGCGAGAGCGGTCTCCAGGCACGCGATACCACCTCTGCGGCTGGTCTCGCCTTCGACGACAAGTGCGTCGCGGGCGGCGATGCCCTGCGTCTCACAGGCTTCGCGAAATCCGCCAAGCCGCTCGTGATAGACCACCAGATCGGACGAGCCGCCGAAGAAGACCAGCCGGCGATGTCCCTTGCCGATCAGATGAGCGGTGGCGAGATAAGCCCCGCGATGATTGTCGGGTGCGATCACGGGAATGCGGCTTTCCGGTAGCCGGCGCATGGCGAAGACCACCGGCAGGCCCGCCGTCTCGATCCTGCGGAAGGCGCCCGGCGTCGTGCCGCGGGCCGGCGACACGATGAGGCCGGCGACGCCTTGCTCCATCAGCGATTTCAGAACTTCTTCCTGGCGCACCGGATTTTCCGCCGTGTTGGCGATGAACGGCACGATGCCGGCCGACTGGAAGACGCGCTCCATGCCGACCGCCAGTTCTGCGAAGAAAGGATTGGTGAGATCGTTGATGACCATGCCGATGACGTTGGAGTGAGCCTTGCGCAGATTGGCGGCGCCGCGGTTGTAGACGTAACCGACATCCTCGATCGCCTTGCGCACCTTGCTTGCGGTCTCAGGCCGGATCAGCCCGCTGCCCTGGAGCACGAGCGATACCGTCGATTTGGACACGCCTGCTTCACGGGCGATGTCGAATATCGTCGCCTTGGCCCGGCTGGCCATCGAGATGCACCCTCCCAACTTTGTGATCAAGTTTTATTGGAACGTTCTAATCATCGGTTCGATCCCGAGTCAATCCAGATTTCTTCTCAGCCGAAAAAATCAATTGTGCGTACTCAAATGGCATAGCCTGCAAGGCTTTCCGTGCTGCGATGCAGCATTTGCCTGTGAATGAACTCTGAATTTTAAAGGTTCTTGATTTATTGGAACGTTCCATTTATAGGCGCGGCAAAGGGAGAGCTCGATGGACATTTCCTTGCCTGGTGAGAATGGCCGCAGCGCCCGCTATACGCTTGCCGGCCAGCCGGTGCAGCCGGTGATCGGCGCGCGGTTTTCGCGCATTGCCTATGCCGCCGCGCACGTCGTTGCCGATCCGCTTGCGATGACCGATCCGTGGTCCGGGCCGGTGGTCGACTGGGACAGGACGATGGCGTTCCGGCACCATCTGTGGCGGCTCGGCTTCCGCATCGCCGAGGCGATGGACACGTCGCAGCGTGGCATGGGTTTCGACTGGACAAATGCGCAGGAATTGATCCGCCGCTCGATCGCCGAGGCGCGTACCGTCGATGGCGCCGACCTAGCCTCGGGCGCTGGCACCGACCATCTGGCGCCGGCCGCTGCCAGGACGCTTGATGACGTGATCACCGCCTATGAGCAGCAGTTCGCTTTCATCGAAGGGCTGGGCGGCAAGGCGATCATGATGGCCAGCCGGGCGCTCGCGGCGACAGCCAAGGGCCCGGATGACTATGTGCATGTTTACGACCGCATCCTCGGCCAGGCCTCCGGCAAAGTCATCCTGCATTGGCTGGGCGACATGTTCGATCCGGCGCTCGAGGGCTACTGGGGCAGCAGCGATTTCGAGGCCGCGCTCGACACCGTCGTCGCCATCATCGAACGCCACTCCGACAAGGTGGAAGGGATAAAAATCTCGCTGCTCGATGCCGGCAAGGAGGTCGCGCTCAGAAATCGCCTGCCGGATGGCGTCGTCATGTTCACCGGTGACGACTTCAACTACCCCGAACTGATCGCCGGCGACGGGCAAAGGTATTCGCATGCGCTGCTCGGCATTTTCGACGCCATCGCACCGGTCGCCAATGCAGCACTGGCGAAACTGGCGGATGGGGACTGCGCCGGCTATGACGCCTTGATGGCGCCGACCGTGCCGCTATCGCGAAAAATCTTCGAGGCGCCGACCGAATATTACAAGGCCGGCATCGTCTTCATGGCCTGGCTGAACGGCCATCAGGATCATTTTGCGATGGTCGGAGGCATGCAGTCGGCGCGCGGCATCCGTCACTATGCCGATGTATTCCGCCTTGCCGACCAGGCAGGGTTGCTGGCCGATCCGGACCTGGCGGTTGCCAGGATGAAGAATCTTTGCGCCGTGGCGGGCGTCTAGGTCCGCGACGAGGCTGGCCCTCGAAGCAGCCGGTCGTATGGGACTTGCTGTCACGCGAACGCCGAGCCTGTCTCAAATGATGGCTTGCGCGCATAGAGGTCTCATCAGCCCTTCCGTCGTCGCGCGAGCACGGAATAATTTGCGGGTAGGCAATTTCTTTTGACCCAATTTCTCCCGAGGCGCGAATGATCTGATCGACCGTGGCCCGTACCGGTCACCGCCCGGACGGGCGCGTTGCGCTCGAAAAGCTCACCGCCAGCTTCCCTTGGAGCGAACGACATTGTCCAACTCTGGCGAGCCGGCCGGGACGTCGATCTAAGTCCGATTGTCTGGGTTGGATGGTGGGCGTGACAGGGATTGAACCTGTGACCCCTGCAATGTCAATGCAGTGCTCTCCCGCTGAGCTACACGCCCATCCGAAGCCGCGCATACACCATTTTTGATCCAGCGCGTCAATAGCAGGAAAAAGGAAAGAAGGCGTCGTCTCGCCGCAGCGGCGAAGAGGTGCGGCGCCTCGCTTGGAAAGCGGCTCAGGCTGCCTGAAGCATCTTCTCGACCTCGTTGACGAGATCGCGCAGATGGAACGGCTTCGACAGCACCTTGGCGTCTTTCGGCGCCTTGGAATCCGGGTTCAGCGCAACGGCGGCGAATCCGGTGATGAACATGACTTTCAAATCAGGATCGATCTCGGTGGCGCGGCGTGCCAGCTCAATGCCGTCCATCTCCGGCATGACGATGTCGGTCAATAGCAGCGAGAACGGCTCCTCGCGCAGCCGCTCATAGGCGCTGGCGCCATTGTCGAAATCGCTGACCTGGTAACCGGCGCGCTCAAGCGCCTTGACGAGGAACCGACGCATATCGTCGTCGTCTTCCGCCAGAAGAATGCGTGCCATGATATCCCGTCCGAATCACCCGCTCGAGATTGCCGTTGGGCAAGCCCGTTAACCATCCTGTATATGAGGAGGTGAGGGTAAACATCAAGTGAACGAGGTGGGCGATGATCCATATTTGCCCGGCGGCGCGCGGCCGCTGAAATGCTGGACACGCGGCCAGCAAGGTGGCACCTTCACATCATGATGCACTGGTGTTTTCGGGTTCGTTCAAATTGAAGACGGCAGCCGATGATTTTTCGGTCTTTCCACCCTTCGAAATCCGGTCGGGCGCCGAGCAGCGCGTTCCCTTCCTCTTCAACTCACCGCATAGCGGCCGTTACTATCCCGAACGCTTCCTTGCCATGGCAAGGCTGGACCGCAACGCCATCCGTCGGTCGGAAGACTGTTACGTCGATGAGCTGTTCGGCGGCGCCGTCGCACTCGGCGCACCGATGCTGGCGGCGAATTTTCCGCGCGCCTATCTCGACGTCAACCGCGAGCCGTGGGAGCTCGATCCGCGCATGTTCGCCGAGCCAGTGCCGTCCTTCTGCAACATCCGCTCGGCGCGGGTTGCCGGCGGACTTGGCACGGTGCCGAAGCTGGTCGGCGAGGGGCTCGACATCTATCCCGGCCGCTTGCCGCTGGCCGAAGCCGTTGCCCGCATCGAAGCCGTCTACAAGCCCTATCATGAGACGCTGAAGCGGCTTTTGACCAGAACCCATGCGCGCTTCGGCTTCGCCGTGCTGATCGATTGCCATTCGATGCCGGCGAGCATCCGTGTCGGCGACAACGGCCTGCGGCCCGACTTCATCATCGGCGATCGTTTCGGCATCTCGGCCACCGCAGCCCTGACCGAGACCGCGATCGGCCTGCTCACCGCCATGGGCTATACGGTCGCCCACAACAAACCCTACGCCGGCGGCTTCATCACCGAACACTACGGCCGCCCGGCGCGTCATCTGCATGCGCTGCAGATCGAGGTCAATCGCGGGCTCTACATGAACGAGCGGACATTCGAGAAGGCAGCCGGCTTCGATGCGCTGGCCGACGATTTGACGCGATTTTCAGCCGACCTGATGTCGATGCCCGACCATCATTTCATCGACCTGCCACTGGCCGCGGAGTGAAATCCGCCTTGTTTTCATGCGTGTCGTTGCACCAAACCGCTGCGCACCCTCGGGGCAGGCCCGTGGGCATGCTTTTGGGTGACATGCATTGGAAATCGCGGCGTAAAAAAAGACCGCATCGTTTGCACGATACGGTCGAAGTCTAGGGAGGAAACGCCCAAGGAGGGCATGGACAGGAGAACCTGTCCGAGGCTAAGGTTATTGTGCGCTGCACAAATGTCAAGCGACCTTCAGGCTTTTTTAATTCACTCTGATGTGGAAATTGCGTTTCGACGACGCTTGTGTGACATCTGGGCAACAGATGTCGTCACGGAAAAATCGTTGAATACCCTTGTTTTGGCATAAAATCGGCGGCAGAGCACGGCTCGGGCATGCTGCAATGCGGGAGAATCAGTTGGACATCAGCATCGATTTCATGCGCCGCATCGCGCAGGCGGCGGCGGCGGAGACCTTGCCGCGCTTTCGCAGCCAGGGTGCTGTGGCCAACAAGGAAAAGGGCAGTTTCGACCCGGTCACCGAGGCCGATCACGAGGCCGAGCGCGCCATCCGCGCGCTGATCTCAGCGCAGTATCCCGACCATGGTATTCTGGGTGAGGAACACGGCAGCGAGAACATTTCGAGCCGGCATGTCTGGGTGATCGACCCGATCGACGGCACGCGCGCCTTCATTTCCGGCCTGCCGGTGTGGGGGACGCTGGTCGGGCTGACGGTCGACGGCGACGCCGTTGCCGGAATGATGTCTCAACCCTTCACCGGCGAACTCTTCTACGCCAACGCCTCGGGCTCCCACTATGAGGGGCCGGGTGGGCCGCGAAAACTGACAACCCGCAAGACGACGAAACTCGCCGAGGCGACGCTGTTCACCACCACGCCGGCATTGTTCAAGGGCGAGGCGCGCAATCGCTACGACCAGTTCGAAAAGCAGATCCAGCTCGCCCGCTACGGCGCCGATTGCTATGCCTTTGCCATGATCGCTTCGGGAAGCGTCGACATTGTCGCCGATCCCGGATTGAAGCCCTACGACATCGTCGCGCTGATCCCGATCATCGAGAAGGCCGGTGGCGTCGTCACCACATTCGATGGCGGGCCGGCGGAAAATGGCGGCGATGTGCTAGCAGCGGCGACGCCAGAGCTTCATGCGGCCGCGATGGCAGCGCTACGCGGCTGACCGCTTCACACTTCTCTCGGAATTGCGTCAGCGCGACCTGATCGAGCGCTGGAACTCGGCCGGCGTGCGCCCGTAAACCTGTCTGAAGGCGGAACTGAAATGGCTGTGGCTGGAGAAGCCAAGGTCCATACCCAGTGTCGTGAGATTGTCGTAGCGGCCAAGCAGGTCGAGTGCACTCGCCAGCCGCAGGCGCAGATGATAGCGATAGAGCGGCATGGCCTCGACCTGCTGGAAGACCTGCGTCAGATAGACCGGCGAGACGCCGACCTCGGCGGCAATTTCCGCCAGTGTCCAGCGTCGTGACAGATCCGAGGACAGCACAAGCTTGGCGCGGTCGACCAGCTTCTGCCGTCCAGCGCTGGCGCCGGCGACATGCGAGGTGCGCTCGCCAAGAGAGCGCCGAACCAGCGTCAGTGCCAGGGTTTCGGCCTCGAGTGTTTCGGCGATTTTGCGGCTCAGGCTGTGGCGCAGCAACGCCACCAAAGCCTGTGCTCGCGGGTCGATGCGCCGGCGCTGGCGGCGAAACGCTGGAGCGGCACCGCCGATGCGCAACTGTTCCTTCGGCGCCAGTTCAAGCAACTGCGCCTCCTCGATGACGAGATCGAGGCAGGAATCGCCGCCCTCCACGGGATGGCTGATTTGATAGGCTTCGGCCTCGTTGAAGAACAGCAGTTGATTGGCTTCGGCCACGGCGTCGTTGCGGCCGACATGGCGCACGAAGACGCCGCGGTAGGGAAACACCAGGTGCGTGGCCGACGTGCACTCCTCTTCGCCCCTGTGCCGGCATTCGCCGCTGCAGACGACGTCGCGCACCCTGACAGTGCCGGTGTCCATAAGCGCTTGCACGGTGAATTGTGACATGGCCGTTGAGCTCTTTCCTTGCGCCGAAACATGGTTCCGGCCTTGCGAGGGCACTCTACGCAATCGACCCGTCCGTTCCTGTCAGGAGACTTCCAGACAGGCCGCTCCTCAATCCCACAGCCGGCGCAGAGAATCAGAGTAGGCTTCGCCGCGCGACAGACCGATGTCCTTGAGCTGGTCGTCGGTCATTTCGAGCAAAGCGCGACGGCTTCGGCGTCTCTCCATCTGGCGGTTGATCCAGCCGGCCGCCGCAATGAATTGTACACTCAGGAAATGCCGCATGGTTGCGGTGTGGATCGTCGGCGCCCGTGCCGGAATTGCTGCTGTATGGTCCGAACGCATCGCTCAATCCTCACTAGTGCCGGCCGCGGAGGCGCCGGCTTCGTTTAGCGCCAGTGCGCACTCCTCGCAGCAGACTTCGACGGTCTTGCCGCCGACCTTGACGCGGATCGGGTTGGCGTCCAACTGGCAATCGCAGGCAGCGCAGGTTTTCTCGGTCATGATCTCATCTCCATGGCGTTCAGTTCGACGCGGGCAGATTGAGCATTCCGGAACGACGCGGCTGTCAGAATCTTTAGCACTTTGCGTGCCGCGGCCGCTGGCTGGCTCACGCAACTGACAACGCGGTGTCAGTAGGCGCCGTCTATGGAAGGGGCAATGCAGAGGGGGAACCAGATGCGCGGAGCGTTCGTCGACGGCACGTTCCTGTGCGAGGATGTCTTCGACGGGCGCCCGATCCGGTTCCTGTGGTCAGGCATCACAGAGCAGTCCGTGCGCCGGGAGCAGGCCTTTTCAGCGGATGGCGGCGCCGCTTGGGAACCAACTGGATCATGGGGTTTGCCCGTCGGGCGTAAGCCGGTAATCGGCGTCCGTCAGGCCGTCGGATCGTCAGAGCCTGGGATGAAGGCGTCGAAAGCGGCGAGCAATTGCTCGCGGTAGATGTCGGCTTCCTGCAGGATTTCGTGACGGGAGCCGTCGATCATCAGCAGCGAACCGAGCCGCAGACGCCTGGCGTAGGCCTCCACGGCCTTGGTCGAGACGACCTGGTCGGCGCCGGCGGCGATTATCAGCAAGGGAACCTGTATCCGAGCCATGAAGTCGGGATCACTGACGGCTTCGGATGCCTCGGCGGCCGCCTTAAGCCAGCGGATCGTGGGGCCGCCAAGTGCCAGTTGCGGGTACTCTTCGTAAATTCGTGTGTTGCGCCGATAGCGCTCCGGGTCCGACGTCAGCTTGTTGGTCTCGAAGGGGGCCGTTGCCTTCGGCCGCGGACCCCACGCGGCGTATAGGCGGCCGAGGCCGACAGCGCAAAATAGCGAACAGACGCGGCGAACCGTCGATATCGAGACCGGCAGATCGGGCAGCGTCAGGAAGGGCGCGATCAGCACCATGCGCCGCACACGGTTCACCATCGAGGGTACGGCAAGGAGGGTTATCAATGCGCCCGCCGAATGCGCCAGGATGTAGTACGGCCCACGGCAATCGGGCAGCACGATCTCCTCGAAGAACTGTTCGAGGTCCGCCGTATAGTCGCGGAAGCTCCGGACATAGCCGCGCTGGCGATCACGGATCAGCCGGTCGGAATCGCCCTGGCCGCGCCAGTCGAGGGTAGCAACGCCAAAGCCGCGATCGGCAAGGTTGCGGATGGTTTCGAAATATTTCTCGATGCACTCGTTGCGGCCGGTGAGGAGGACCACGGTGCCCCTCATCGGGCGAGCGACCGCGCCGAACAGGCCGTAGCGGATATTCTTGCGGTCACGCGTAGTGAAGAAGCCACCGGTGGCGTTTTCCGGCCGCGGATTGCCTTCAATTTCGTGAAAAAGGGAGTTCTCGGTGAAAAGATCCGTCATTCGGCGCTTCGTGCTCGGCGTCTCGCATGCCCGCCTGCGCTGGCCGGCTCCGCCAAGGTGATAGACGCCCAAGCGCAAAAAGCCAAGGAATTCCCGGTGACGGGAGGCTGCAACGGGGAAGGCCGGAAGCCGCTTGAAAGCGTGCTTCCGGCCTCTGTCGATCCGGGAGGAAGGGACGTTAACACCCGGTCGGCCTCGTTGCGGTGCCTATTGTACAATCGGCGCCGCCAGTCCTTGATCCTGGAGTGCACTTTAGCGCCGGCTGTCTGAACGCGCGCCGAAGCGTCGGTTCATCTGCCGTTCATCAAGAACCAGCCGCACGGCTTTTGCCGCTGGGCGAAATCTTGAAATGCTTTCGAGCGCTCCCCAAATGTCTAATGCGGCCGCCAATGTCGGGGCCGCTGGTCCATCCGAAACGCCGCTCAAGGGTTTCGCGCCGGCCATACGCAAACCATGTTGCTCAACAGGAGAACACCTCATGCGTCACGTTGATTTTTCCCCGCTCTATCGTTCGACCGTCGGCTTCGACCGTCTCTTCACCATGCTCGATTCGCTTGCGCAGCCGGATGGCGCGCAGACCTATCCGCCCTACAACATCGAGCGCACCGGCGAGGATTCCTATCGCATCTCGATGGCGGTTGCCGGCTTCTCGGACGAGGAAATCTCGATCGAAGCCCATCGCAATGTGTTGACCGTGAAAGGTGAGCGCAAGGACGAAGGCACCGGCGAAGGCTCCGAACTGCTTTACCGTGGCATTGCCTCGAGGGCTTTCGAGCGCCGCTTCCAGCTTGCCGACCACGTCGAAGTCGTCGGTGCTTCGCTGAAGAACGGCCTGCTCTTCGTCGACCTCAAGCGAAACATCCCCGAAGAGCTGAAGCCGCGCAAGATAGCCATTACGGCGTCTTCGGCCAAGGCCAAGCAGATCGAGGCAAAGACCGCCAACTAAACCAATAGCCTCCCAAGGCAAAGGCGGCGCTGAAAGGCGCCGCCTTTTTTGTTGTCCGGGACATCAAGCGATCAACTGGCCGAACCGATCGACCTCGTCGGCCGTCGTCGCGAAGCTGGTGACGAAGCGATAGAGCAACTCGTCCTCACCGATGTGGCCGTCAAAGCCATACGGCTTGTGCCAGTCGTAGAAGGCAGCCCCCGCCGCCTGCAGCTTTTCGGCTTCGTCCTTCTTCATCACCGCGAACACCTCATTCGCCTGCGGCAGCCATGCCAGCTTGGCCGTGGCCGAATCCTCGATCGCCGCGGCAAGGCGCGCGGCCATGGCGTTGGCGTGGCGGGCGGTGTCCAGCCACAAGCCGTCCCTGAAATAGGCCTCGAACTGCGCCGCGACGAAGCGCGATTTCGAAAACAGCTGGGCGGCACGCTTGCGCAGGAAGGCCAGTTCCCTGGCGCGGTCGAGATCGAACAGCACGATCGCCTCGGCGCACCAGCAGCCATTCTTGGTGCCGCCGAAGGAGAGGATGTCGACGCCGCGTTTCCAGGTCATTTCGGCTGGCGTCGTCTCGAGCGCGACCAGCGCGTTGGCGAAGCGGGCGCCATCCATGTGCAGGGGCACCGAATGTCGTTTGGCGATCGCCGAGATCGTCTCGATCTCATTCAGCCCGTAGATGGTGCCGACCTCGGTCGACTGGGTGATCGAAACAGCCATTGGACGTCCCCAATGGACGATTTCGGACGCGAAACGGCCAATGGTCCTTTCCAGATTGTGCGGGTCGATCTTGCCCAGCGCGCCATCGATCTCATGCAGGCGCGAGCCGCCGGAAAAATATACCGGCGCGCCGCATTCGTCCTCGATGACATGCGATTCGCGGTGGGCGAAGGAAATGCCGCCTGGCTTGTTGTAAGCGGTCAGCGCCAGCGAGTTGGCGGCCGTGCCGGTGGCGACGAAGAACACCGCGACCTCGCGTTCGAAAATCTCGCTGAAGCGCTGATAGACCACCTGGTCGAGCGCACCGTCGCCATAGGCGGTGGAAAAGCCGCCGGCCGCGGCCGACAGGCCGGCAACGATATTGGGATGGGCGCCTGCCCAATTGTCGGAAGCGAAGAACATGCATCTGCCTATGTCTTGGGAATCGGGTTTTGGGGAAATCGGGTTTTGGGGAAATCAGCCTGAAGTTGACCGGTTTCGCGCGCTGATCGCAAGGGGCCAGACGTCGGAAAATCGGTAAAGCCAGTCAGCTGGCAAGGCAGCAGCCCGCGACTGAACCTTACGTTTTTCCTCAACTTCACGTAATTTTCTGTCGCGAACGGTCCAAGTTTTTTGTGAATCGGTCTTGTGTGCGTCCGTGATTTCTGTCATAAAAATTTAGGACAGTAGTGCTGTCTTATTTTGTCGCACAAAACGAGCTGGATTGGCGTATCATTTGGGCCTCTCCGGCTGTTGCTGCGAGCGACAGGTGGACGGCCTCAATCTGGCCTGTACGAATACGAACCATGCGGAAAGCCGCTTGGTTCGGCAAGGATTTCGCAAGACGTGCCACAAGGATCAGGGTGAGCCAAGCGCTTGCCGAGGCAAACCAGCGCCCGAAGGGCTGGAATGGAGGACAGGAGATGACGGACATGACGCACTCTGCGACGAACGGCCAGGCCGCGCAGACGAAAGCGGCAACCGTCAAAAATATGCTCCGATCCAACACCGGTTTTTCGGCTCAAGGCCTCTACGATCCGCGCAACGAGCATGACGCCTGCGGCGTCGGTTTCATCGTCAACATGAAGGGCGTGAAGTCGCATCAGATCGTCAAGGACGGGCTGGCCGTGCTCGAAAACCTGACGCATCGCGGCGCCGTCGGCGCCGATCCGCTGGTCGGCGATGGCGCCGGCGTGCTGGTGCAGCTTCCAGACCGTTTCTTCCGCGAGGAAATGGCGGCCCAGGGCATCGACCTGCCGCCGGCGGGTCAATACGGCGTCGGACACTGGTTCATGCCGCAGGACGCGGCACTTCGCGCCCATATCGAGGACATCATTGCCGAATCGGCGCAATCCGAGGGGCTTCCGCTCATCGGTTTCCGTGACGTGCCCGTCGACAATTCGTCGCTGTCGAAGGCGCCTGAGATAGTGGCGTCCGAGCCGTTTCATCGGCAGATCTTCATCGGCCGCACGCCAGACATTACCGACGACGAGGAGTACGAGGCCAGGCTCTATCTGCTGCGCAAGGTCATATCGGGCCGCATGTATGCCGAGAACGACAACAAGGACATCGGCGCCTATTGCGTGTCGCTGTCGGCGCGCACCGTCGTCTACAAGGGCATGTTCCTGGCCTATCAGGTCGGTGCCTATTACAAGGATTTGGTCGATCCGCGCTTCGAAACCGCGCTGATCCTCGTCCACCAGCGCTTCTCGACCAACACCTTCCCGTCGTGGAAGCTGGCGCATCCCTATCGCATGGTCGCCCACAATGGCGAGATCAACACCGTGCGCGGCAACAACAACTGGATGGCGGCGCGGCAGGCTTCGGTCGATTCCGAACTGTTCGGCAACAACATCTCGAAGCTTTGGCCAATCTCCTACGATGGCCAATCCGATACCGCCTGCTTCGACAACGCGCTCGAGTTCCTGTTCCAGGGCGGGTACAGCCTCAGCCACGCCATGATGATGCTGATCCCGGAAGCCTGGGCCGGCAACAAGCTGATGGATGCCGATCGCAAGGCCTTCTACGAATACCATGCGGCACTTATGGAGCCGTGGGACGGACCGGCGGCGGTGGTTTTCACCGATGGCCGCCAGATCGGCGCCACGCTCGACCGCAACGGACTGCGCCCGGCGCGCTACATCGTCACCGACGACGACCGCGTCATCATGGCCTCGGAAGCCGGCGTGCTGCCGGTGCCGGAGGAGAAGATCGTCAAGAAGTGGCGTCTGCAACCCGGCCGCATGCTTCTGATCGACCTGGAGAAGGGGCGCATCGTCTCCGACGAGGAACTCAAGTCGGAGATCGCGGCCAAGCATCCCTACAAGACCTGGCTCGCCAACACGCAGCTCATCCTGGAAGATCTGAAGCCGGTCGAGCCGCGCGAATTGCGCAGGGACGTCAGCCTGCTCGATCGCCAGCAGGCGTTCGGCTACAGCCAGGAAGATACCAAGCTATTGATGTCGCCGATGGCGACGACAGGCCAGGAAGCGGTGGGCTCGATGGGTACCGACACGCCGATCTCGGCGATGTCGGACAAGTCGAAGCTGCTCTACACCTATTTCAAGCAGAACTTCGCCCAGGTCACCAACCCGCCGATCGATCCGATCCGCGAGGAACTGGTGATGAGCCTGGTGTCCTTCATCGGACCGCGGCCGAACATCTTCGACCTGGTCGGCAATTCGCGCCGCAAGCGGCTCGAGGTGCGCCAGCCGATCCTGACCAATGGCGATCTCGAAAAGATCCGCTCCATCGGCCACACCGAGGACCGCTTCGACACCAAGACGATCGACATCACCTATGGCTCCGCCGAAGGGGCCGCGGGCATGCAGGGCGCCATCGACCGATTGTGCGAGCGGGCGGAGGCGGCGGTCGCCGGCGGCTACAACATCATCATCCTGTCCGACCGCCAGGTCGGGCCGGACCGCATCGCCATACCGGCGCTTCTGGCGACGGCCGCGGTCCATCATCACCTGATCCGCAAGGGGCTGCGCACCTCGGTCGGCCTCGTCGTCGAATCCGGCGAGCCACGCGAGGTGCATCACTTCTGCTGCCTTGCCGGCTATGGCGCCGAGGCGATCAACCCGTACCTAGCCTTCGATACGCTGCTCGACATGCACAAGCGTGGCGAGCTGCCGAAGGAAGTGGACGCCTACGAAGTCGTCTCGCGCTACATCAAGTCGATCGGCAAGGGCGTCCTCAAGGTGATGTCCAAGATGGGCATCTCGACCTACCAGTCCTACTGTGGTGCGCAGATTTTCGACGCGATCGGGCTGAAGACCGATTTCGTGCAGCAATACTTCACCGGCACCGCTACGCTGATCGAAGGCGTTGGGCTGGACGAGATCGCGACCGAGACGCTCAGCCGCCACAATGACGGTTTCGGCAACGACCCGGTGCTGCGCAACAGCCTCGAGGTCGGCGGCGAATACATGTTCCGCATGCGCGGCGAGGCGCATATGTGGTCGCCCGACGCGGTCGCCACCTTGCAGCACGCCGTTCGCCAGGGATCATGGGAGACGTTCAAGGACTATTCCGCCCAGATCGACAGCGAGACGGCCCGCGCCCAGACCATTCGGGGCCTGTTCAGGCTCAAGCTGGCGCAGGAGACCGGCCGCAAGAAGGTCGCGCTCGACGATGTCATGCCGGCGGCCGACATCGTCAAGCGGTTCTCGACCGGAGCGATGTCGTTCGGCTCGATCTCGCGCGAGGCGCACACCACGCTGGCGCGCGCCATGAACCAGATTGGCGGCAAGTCGAACACCGGCGAGGGCGGCGAAGAGGCCGACCGCTATCTGCCGTTGCCTGGCGGCGGCAAGAACCCCGAACGCTCGGCGATCAAGCAGATCGCCTCGGGTCGTTTCGGCGTCACGGCCGAATACCTCGTCAATTCCGACATGATGCAGATCAAGGTTGCGCAAGGTGCCAAGCCCGGCGAGGGCGGCCAGCTGCCCGGCCACAAGGTCGACGCCACCATCGCCAAGGTCAGGCATTCGACGCCGGGCGTCGGGCTGATCTCGCCGCCGCCGCATCACGACATCTATTCGATCGAGGATCTGGCGCAGCTGATCTACGATCTGAAGAACGTCAATCCGGCGGCCGACGTGTCGGTCAAGCTGGTCTCGGAAGTCGGCGTCGGCACGGTTGCGGCGGGCGTCGCCAAGGCGCGCGCCGACCACATCACCATCTCCGGCTATGATGGCGGTACCGGCGCCTCGCCGCTGACCTCGCTCAAGCATGCCGGCAGTCCGTGGGAAATGGGCCTTGCAGAGACGCATCAGACGCTGGTGCTGAACGGCTTGCGGTCGCGTGTGGCGCTGCAAGTCGATGGCGGTCTGCGCACCGGCCGCGACGTCATCATCGGCGCGCTGCTTGGCGCCGACGAGTTCGGCTTCTCGACCGCGCCGCTTATCGCGGCCGGCTGCATCATGATGCGCAAGTGCCATCTCAACACCTGTCCGGTCGGCGTCGCGACGCAGGATCCGGTGCTGCGCAAGCGCTTCAAGGGTACGCCCGAGCATGTCATCAACTTCTTCTTCTACGTGGCGGAAGAGGTTCGCGGTCTGCTTGCCGAGATGGGCTACACCCATATTGACCAGATCATCGGCGACACCGACCTTCTGGAAAAGCGTGACCTGATCGTACACTGGAAGGCGCGTGGACTCGATTTCTCGAAGATGTTCTTCAAGCCGGATGCCCCGCATGAGGCATCGCACTGGACCGAGCGGCAGAAGCACCCGATCGACGACGTGCTCGACCGCAAGCTGATCGAACTGGCGAAGCCCGCGCTCGAAAGCAAGCAGCCGGTCAAGATCGAGGTCGACATCCGCAATGTCGACCGCTCCACGGGTGCCATGTTGTCGGGCGAAGTGGCCAAACGCTTCAGGCACAAGGGCCTGCGCGAGGACACGATCTCGGTGAAGCTCACCGGTACCGCCGGCCAGTCCTTCGGCGCGTTCCTGGCGCGCGGCATCTCGTTCGAGCTTGTCGGCGCCGGCAACGACTATGTCGGCAAGGGCCTGTCGGGCGGGCGCATCGTCATCCGGCCGCCGGAAGAGGCCAAGATCGTCGCGGCGGACTCCATCATCGTCGGCAACACGGTGCTCTATGGCGCGACCGAGGGCGAGGCCTATTTCGCCGGTGTCGCCGGCGAGCGTTTCGCGGTGCGCAATTCGGGCGTGGCGGCAGTCGTCGAAGGCGTCGGCGACCATGGTTGCGAGTACATGACCGGCGGCATCGTCGTCGTCATCGGCCAGACCGGCCGCAACTTCGCCGCCGGCATGTCGGGCGGCGTCGCCTATGTGCTCGACGAGGCAGGCGATTTCGCCGAGCGTTGCAACATGGCGATGGTCGAGCTGGAGCCGGTTCCGGAAGAAGACGACCTGATGGAAAGGTTGCTGCACCATGGCGGCGACCTTGATCACAAGGGTCGCGTCGACGTGTCCGGCGACATGACCAGCCATGACGAGGAGCGGCTCTACCAGCTGATCTCGAACCATGTGCACTACACCGGTTCGGTGCGCGGTCGCGAGATCCTCGACGACTGGACGACATTCCGGCCGAAATTCCGCAAGATCATGCCGGTCGAATACCGCCGCGCGCTGATCGAGATGGAGCGCATGCGCATGGGCGTGGCGGCGGAATAGATTTGGAATTGCCGGGAGGCCCAGGTTTCCCGGCCCGTCTTCATCGATAGTTTGACCTCGTGCGAAAGGTTGCCATGGCTGCCTCAAGAGGTTAACGGGTGCGGCGAAAACCGCACCATCTGGACAGCAGGAACTGGACTATGGGCAAGGTAACGGGCTTTCTCGAAATCGACCGGCAGGTGCACAAGTACCAGCCGGCCTCCGACCGCATCCGGCATTTCCGTGAATTCACGCTGCCGATGTCGGACAAGGAGGTCGAGAAACAGGCCGCGCGCTGCATGGATTGCGGCATTCCGTTCTGCCACGGACCGACGGGCTGCCCGATCCACAACCAGATCCCCGACTGGAACGACCTCGTCTACAATGGCGACTGGGACAACGCGATCCGCAACCTGCATTCGACCAACAATTTCCCGGAGTTCACCGGCCGCATCTGCCCGGCGCCCTGCGAGGAAGCCTGCACGCTGAACCTCGAGGACATTCCCGTCGCCATCAAGACGGTTGAGCAGGCGATCGCCGACAAGGCCTATGAAACCGGCCACATCAGGCCCTATCCGCCGGAGAAGAAGACCGGCAAGCGTGTCGCCGTCATCGGCTCCGGCCCAGCCGGCATGGCGGCTGCCCAGCAGCTCGGCCGCGCCGGCCACGACGTCCATGTCTATGAGCGCGAAAGCCGGCCCGGCGGGCTGATGCGCTACGGCATTCCCGATTTCAAGATCGAGAAGCACTATATCGACCGGCGCATCGAGCAGATGCAGGGCGAGGGCGTGACCTTCCATTGCGGCGTCAATGTCGGTGTCGACAAGCCGGTTGCGGAGCTGCTCGCCGAACATGATGCCGTGCTCTATTGCGGCGGGTCCGAAACGCCGCGCGCGGCCGGCATTCCCGGCGACGATCTCGGCGGCGTGCACGACGCGATGCCGTATCTGGTGCAGCAGAACAGGCGGGTCGGCGGCGAACCGATCCAGTCGGTGGCGTGGCCGTCGCACCCGATCATCGCCGGCGGCCAGCATGTCGTCGTCGTCGGCGGCGGCGATACCGCGTCCGACTGCGTCGGCACGGCTTTCCGCCAGGGTGCGGTGCGCGTCACCCAGCTCGACATCCGTCCGCAACCGCCTGAGAAGGAAGACAAGCTTTCGGTCTGGCCCTATTGGGCGACCAAGATGCGCACTTCGTCCTCGCAGGCCGAAGGCGCGGAGCGTGAATTCCAGGTGGCGACACTCGAATTCATCGGCGAGGAAGGCCAGCTGACCGGCGTCAAGTGCTGCGAGGTCGACGACAAGCGCAAGCCGATCGCCGGCAGCGAATTCGTCATCCGCGCCGATCTCGCCTTCATTGCCATCGGTTTTGCCGGACCGGCGAAGGCCGGTGTGGCGACAGAGCTGGACGGTGAGATGAAGATCGTCACCGACAACCGCCGCTCGAGGAATGTCGAGGCCAATGACCGTGACTATCGCACCAGCGTCGACAGGCTCTATGCGGCCGGCGACGTGCGCCGCGGCCAGTCGCTGGTCGTCTGGGCGATCCGTGAAGGCCGCCAGGCGGCACGCTCGATCGACGAGGCATTGATGGGATCGAGCGTTCTCCCGCGCTGAGCCAAACGGCCTCAGAGCCGCTCTGCGATACTAACGATTGATCGCGGTCGTGGTGTCGGTCGCGGCTGCAGCCTTCGGCGGCCAGGAGAAATCGTCGGCGCGGCCGGGGGAAGCCGCCGGGGCCTTGCCTTCGACCACGAGCTTTTCACCCGGCAGGTCAGGGTTGGCCTTAGGCGGCGGTGCCGCGCCGAGCAGCTCGGAGCCGCCATCGAGTGCCGGATCGCTGAGCAGCATCGGCGCGGTGCGGTCGATGACGATGGGGGCCGCGGCCGGTGCCGGCGCCTCCACGGGAGCGCCCGCCGGAGCGGAAGCCGTGACCACGCTTCCCGGCGCGGTCAGGCCGAGAATCTTCAACAACGGTTTTTCGGTATAGAAGGCGAGCTTGCGCTTGCCTGCCTTCGAGACGTTGATGCCGTCATCGGCGCGCAGTCGCACCGGCTGGCCGTTGATGTCGGGACCGCTGGTGACGAAGGCACCGTTCTCGTCGACGAAGCCGTCCCAGATATCGACGAATTCGCCGCCGTGGCTATCGGCTGCCTGGTGGTAGATGTCGTTGAAGGCAAGCATGTCTGAGGTCATCTTCGGTACCCGGAACGCCGGCATGCCGACCCACAGGAAAGGCACCTTGGTCGCGGCGATGGCTCTGCCGAACGCGTCGGTGCGACGGTCATATTCCTTGGTCCAGGTCTCGGAACGTGGTTGTTCGCGCACGTCGCCGACTTTCATCTGTTGGCGGTCGTTGGAGCCCAGCATGACGATCACGGCGGCGGGTTTTTCGGTCTCGATCAGCGACTTGATCTGTTCGGGCCAGTTGTAGAAGTCGTCGCGCACGAAGCCGGACGAACCATTGCTGCGAACGACGATCCTGACGCCCGCATTCCCGGCAAAGGCGGTGTCGAGGCCTTCGGCGAGGCCCGCCGCCATGAAGTCACCGACCACAAGGACGGTTCGGGCGTCCGGCGCCTTCTCGACCACCGGGGTTTCCGGTTCCGCGGGCGGGCGCGGCGCCCGGGGTTTTTTCGCCTTTGGCCTGGGCCTTGCCCTCTGGATATCCAGCGGCGGCTCGAACCGCTCGCTGCGGCGCGGAAACAGGAGGTCGCGCAACGACCAGCCGTGGTTTTGCTGCTCCTGCGCCATGGCCGGCGCATGAAAGGCGCCAGCCACGCCGACGGCGAGCACGACGATGGCCAGAATGAGCACCGGCATGCGACGGACAAGTCCTGCGATGCGCGGAGCCGAAGCCAATCGTTTCCTCCATCCCTTGGCGCAGTCCTGCCGAAAAATCGCATCGATTTTTCGGGAAATGCCGCGCCAACCAGATTGCTACAGTGTCCTTTGCGCGCCCGAAAGGCCGCGCGGCACCGCAGGCGGCTCTATTTCTGCCGGAGCCACTTCAGCACTTCCATGCTCGGATAGCCATCCTGGGCCAGGCCGGCGCTGGCCTGGAAGGCCATGATGGCTGACTTCGAGCCGTCGCCGATCTTGCCGTCGAACTTGCCATCGTAAAGGCCATGCTGGGAAAGCCGCTTCTGCAGCTCCTGCCTTTCCTCGAAAGTGAGCTTGGTGAAAGGCCGCTTCCAGTCCTGCACGAGACCGCTGGAGCCGGCGATCTCGTCGGCAAGAAGACCGACGGCAAGCGCATATTTGTCGGCATTGTTGTAGGCTTTGATGACCGAGAAATTCTTGATCATCAGGAAGGCTGGCCCGCTGCGGCCGTCGGGCACCTTCAGCGTCGCCTTGTCGGAGCCGTTCTTGAACGGCTTGCCGTTGGCCCTGACCACGCCGAGAGCCTGCCATTGCGACAGCGTCTTGGAGCCGCCGGGAAGTTTGCCGGCAGGCACGGCAACCTCGTAGCCCCAGGTCTTGCCGGCCTGCCAGCCATTCTTCTTCAACAGGTTGGCGGCCGTCGCCAGCGCATCGGGGATAGAATTCCAGATGTCGCGCTTGCCGTTGCCGTCCATGTCGACGGCATAGTGCAGATAGCTGGTCGGGATGAACTGGGTGTGGCCCATGGCGCCGGCCCAGGATCCGCTCAGATGGCTTTCGTCGATATCGCCGGTCTGCAGGATTTTAAGCGCGGCGATCAGCTGGGTGCGGGCGAATTTCGCCCGCTTCGGATCGGCATAGGCCAAGGTCGCCAGCGAGCGCACGACATTGCGCATGATGTCGTCGCGCTTGAGGATCTCGCCATAGTTCGATTCCATCGACCAGATGGCCAGCAGGATGTAGCGGTCGACGCCGAACCTTGACTCGATCCTGTCCAGCCACGGCTTCCATTTCCTGGCCATCTGCTGGCCGACGGAGACCGATTGGTCGTGGACGCGGTTGTCGAAATAGTCCCAGGCAGGGGCCGTGAATTCAGGCTGCGTGCGCGCCTTTTCCAGCACCACCGGGTCAATATCCCTGATGTCCCTGAAGGCCTGGTCGTAAAGGGCACCGGAAACGCCGCTCTGCACGGCGGTGGCGCGGAAGCCGGCAACCCACTGCCGGAAGCCGGCATCGGCGAAAGCGGGGCCGGGCATCAGCAGGGCGAGCGAGAGGCTGGCTGCCGCTATGACGCTGGTAAAACGTTTTGCGGCATTGCGAACGGACATCTTTTCCTCCTTCTCTGTCTCAGGAAAGACCATTCATCGCCGAACCAGGTTAGGAATTAGTTTACCATAGGTGCCGCCGGGAAGGAAAAGACGCCTCGAAGCTTTACTGGTAACGTTCCCCCCTATCACCCAGTAATCCTCAATTCCGGCGTGAAAATGTCTTGAAACGGGGATTGCGGAGCTGGCCATCAAACGGATAATTGACAGCATGAAGAGAGTTCGCAAGGCAGTGTTCCCGGTCGCCGGTCTCGGCACACGGTTTCTCCCGGCCACCAAGGCTGTCCCCAAGGAAATGCTGACCGTCGTCGACCGACCAGTCATCCAGTATGTGGTGGATGAAGCGCGCGAGGCCGGCATCGAGCATTTCATCTTCGTCACCGGCCGCAACAAGGCCGTCATCGAGGATCATTTCGACATCCAGTTCGAGCTCTATGACACGCTGGCCCAGCGCGGCAAGGACGATCAGCTCGCCCGCCTGCAACGGCTGCAGCCGGCGCCGGGGCAGACCAGCTTCACACGCCAGCAGGTGCCGATGGGGCTCGGCCACGCCGTCTGGTGCGCCCGCGAGCTCGTCGGCGACGAGCCCTTCGCGCTTTTGTTGCCCGACATGATCATGCAGTCGGAGAAGAGCTGCATGAAAGCAATGGTCGAGCTCTACGAGGAAACCGGCAACAACATCATCGCCGTGCAGGAATGCGATCCCGCCGAAGCCCACAAATACGGTATCGTCGGCCGTGGTGAGGATACGCATCACGGCTTCCGCATCACCGAGATGGTGGAAAAGCCAAAAACCGGCACCGCGCCGTCCAATCTCTACATCAACGGCCGCTACATCCTGCAGCCCGAGATCTTCAAGATCCTCGAAGGCCAGGAAAAGGGCGCCGGCAACGAGATCCAGCTCACCGACGCGATGCTGAAGCTGGAAAAGCAGCAAGCCTTCTATGGCTATCACTATCAAGGTCGCACGTTCGATTGTGGATCGCCGGAAGGCTTTGTCGAGGCCAATGTCGCCTTCGCGCTGTGGCGCAGCGACATGAACGGGAACATGGCCGGCGTAATCCGCACGCTTCTCGATGAGATAAGACCGTCGGAGAGGCGCGGCGCCGCCTAGGTGTGAGCTTTCAGAGGGTTGTCCATTCGGACCGGACCGAGGAGACTGGAGTTACCAAGCTGCAGCACTCACCGGAGGGT